>CAZQJF010000757.1:0-1881 GCA_964593735.1 uncultured Streptomycetaceae bacterium
GAAGTCGGTGACCTTCACGGAATCGCCCTCGAGGTCGCACATGATGTTCGCCGGTTTGACGTCGCGGTGCACGACGTTGTTCTTGTGGGCATAGCCGAGCGCATCCGCCACACGAGCTACGATGGAAAGCACCTTGTCGAGCGGCAGCAGGGCGTCGGGTTTGATGTAGGGCGTGAGGTCCTTGCCTTTGAGGAATTCCATCGCGATGTAGGCGAGATCGTGCTCCTCTCCCGCGTCGTAGATCGTGACGATATTGGGATGGGTGAGGCGCCCGGCGGTCTCGGCCTCGCGGAAGAAGCGCTCCTTCACGTCCTTCAGCTCGTCGGCCTCGAACTCCTGGGAGAGCGCCATGGTCTTGATCGCGACCACGCGGCCGATTTTCGGATCCTTGCCCAGGTAGACGACGCCCATCGCCCCCTTGCCGAGCTCTTTCTCCACTTCGTAGCGCCCCAGCATCGGCTTTTCCACGCCGCCGCCGGGCAGGATCACCGTGCCGCCGATTTTGCTGCTGCCGCCGCCGCCGAGAATGACGGTCTCCGACATCGCCTTGGCGCGGTTCATCCGGCTGTCCAGGTCGCGGAACTTCGGATTGTAATCGGCCATGTGGCGGAACACCGATTCCGCCTTGTTGAACTGCCGCTTGCGCTCGAAGTCGAGCGCCAGGTTGTACATGTTGTCCATCACTGCGTCCGCCATCGGCACCTGGCGGAACTTGTCCCAGGCGAGATCGAGCTGTCCCTGGGCCTGGTAAGCGATGCCGAGCATGCGGTTCGATTCGGCCCCCGTTTCGTCGGACTTGATTTTCGCGGCTTCGGTAACGATGAAGCGCTTCGACACCAGCGCGCCATGGCCGAGCAGCAGCAAGGTCGCGGGCAGCATCAGCTGCAGCCACGTGCCGTTCGAGGTCATGAGTATGAAGTGAGCCGCCAGGAGCGCGACGAATACGCCACCCGAGATGGCGAGCGCCTGCCCGGCCTTGAGCTTGGGAAGCAGCCCGATCAGGTAGGCGGCAATGACCGCGAAGAGCAGCAACTCGACCGCGTAGCCCCACTGCGGAGCAACGAAGAAGTGCTCCGAGAGTATGGAAGAAACCGAGTGCGCGAGAGTGACGATCGGCGGTGTCGCGGGCGATACCGGCGTGACGAACGCGGTACCCACCCCGACGGCGGTCGCGCCGATCAAGACGATCTTGTCGCGGTACTTGTCGGCCGGGATCTTGCCGACATACACGTCGTAGAAGGAATCGACGGGAAATGCGGCCCGGCCTTCGCGGTCCTTGTAGAAATAGGTGTACATCTGCAGCTGCGGATCGGTGCGGATCTTCAGGTTGCCCAGCGAAACGCTCTCCCCGAGCTCCACCTTGATATCGGCCGGGCTGAGATTCAGGCTGCGCGCAGCCACCATCATCGACACCGACGGATACAGCTGGCCGAAATACTCCACCACCAGCGGCTCAAAACGGATACCCCCGTCGACGTCGTGGACGGAATTCAAGTGGCCCAGACCAGCCGCGGATTTTCCGAGCACTTCGATCGGAATCTGCACGTCGGTGGTCATACGCGGCCGCTCGACGCTGTCGCCCTTGGACGGCGGCACGGCACTCTTTTGAACGTAATCCGGCAGCGCCTTGTCGGGCTTGCCCAGCGGGTAGCCCAGCGTGAATACGAGCGGCAGGAGAACGTTGCCGGCTTTGGCGTAGCTTTCGGCGAGCTTGCGATCGGTATTGAGCGCCCGCTCGGCCTCCTGCAGGAGCGTCTTGAAGGGGGCAAGTTCGCTGGCGGGAGGCGGGGCATCGCTCGGCTGGAGCGGAGCCTGGGGAGAAGGTTGGACCTCGGGCTGCGGCGGTGGAGCGCTCTTCGCCACCATGTCCAGCAGCTTGGT
>CAZQJF010000758.1:0-1876 GCA_964593735.1 uncultured Streptomycetaceae bacterium
CAGGCGCGAATGCCCGACCGGCGTGGACATGGCGAAGATGAAGGTGGAATTCCTCTACCACTACCGGAAGCGCCACGGCCTCCGGTTGAAGGACCGCCTGATCGCCTACCTGCCGCGCTATGCGCCCATCGCTTCGCGCTTCGCGCCCCTGGTCAACGCAGCCCAGCGCGCGGCCCAGGGTGCGTTGGGGTTTGCGCGCCAGCGCTCGCTGCCGAAATGGCGCAGCGATGCGTTTCGCGAAGAGGAGATGGGTGGGGAGGGAGAGCATGGGCGGCCTGTCGCACTGATGGTGGACACCTTCAGCCGCTATTTCGAGCCCGGGAACGTGCGCGCCGCGTGCGAAGTGCTGCGCGCCGCGGGGTATGCGGTGAATTTTCCTCGCGCGCAGGACGACCGGCCGCTGTGCTGCGGGCGCACCTTGCTCGCGAGCGGGCTCGTGGACGAAGCGAAGGTGGAAGCCCGCCGCATGCTGGCCGCCCTGTTGCCGTACGCGAAGCGCGGCGTTCCCGTGGTCGGACTCGAGCCTTCGTGCCTGCTGGGTCTGCGCGACGAGTTTCTCTCGATGCTGCCCGGTGCGGAGGCGGACGAAGTCGCCCGCAACGCTTTTCTCTTCGAGGAGTTCGTCGCGCGCGAGCTGTCGGCCGGCCGCTTCGAGTTGAAGCTGAAATCCCTGCCCGAAAAGAAGGCGCTGCTGCACGGCCACTGCCACCAGAAGGCGTTCGCCGTGATGCCGGATGTCGAGCGCGCGCTCAGGCTCGTTCCGGGCCTGGAAGTCGAAACGATCCAGTCGAGCTGCTGCGGCATGGCCGGATCTTTCGGCTACGAGGCCGACCACTACGAGATCTCGCTGAAAATGGCCGAGGCGTCGCTGCTGCCGGCGGTGCGCAATGCCGGCGCGTCTGCGCTCATCGTGGCGGACGGCACCAGTTGCCGCCACCAGATCCGCGACGGCGCCGGCCGCGAAGCGCTGCACGTTGCGCGGGTTCTGCAACGGGCGCTTGCCGGGCCCGCACCGGATTGCCGCGCCGGTCACGTCTGAGACCAAAAGCAGGACCACTGGAGGCGGATGGATCAACCCACCATAACGCGCCGTCCGGTCGCGCCCGGGACCGGCACGGGCCAATGGCTGCTCGAAGTCGAGAATCTGCACGTACACTTCGTGACCACGCGCGGCGTGGTGCGCGCGGTCGAGGGCATTTCCTACAAGGTGAAGCCGGGCGAGACCGTCGCGCTCGTCGGTGAATCGGGCTGCGGCAAGTCCGTTTCGTCGCTCGCCATCATGCGGCTCCTTGCCAGGCCGGCGGGCCGTGTCGTCGCCGGCCGCATCCTGTTCCAGGGCCGCAATCTGCTCGATCTGCCGGAAGACGAGATGCGCAGGATCCGCGGGCGCGATATCGCGATGATCTTCCAGGAGCCGATGACTTCGTTGAACCCCGTGCTCACCATCGGTTTCCAGATCATGGAGCCGCTGCTGATCCATCTCGGCGTGTCCGAGGCCGTCGCGCGCGCGCGCGCGACCGATCTGCTGAAGATGGTAGGGATCTCCGATCCCGAGCGCCGCCTCGATCAGTATCCGCACCAGTTCTCGGGCGGCATGCGCCAGCGCGTGATGATCGCCATCGCGCTCTCCTGCAACCCGAAGCTCATCATCGCCGACGAGCCGACCACCGCGCTCGACGTCACGATCCAGGCGCAGATCCTCAAGCTCATGAAGGACCTCACGCGCGAGCTCGGCATCGCGCTGGTGGTAATCACGCACAACCTGGGGGTCGTGGCGCGCTATGCCGACCGGGTGAACGTGATGTACGCGGCGCGGCTCGCGGAACAGGGCACTGCCGCTGCGGTCTTCGCCAAGCCGCTTCATCCGTACACCGTG
>CAZQJF010000759.1:0-1865 GCA_964593735.1 uncultured Streptomycetaceae bacterium
GTCATTCGAAGCCGGCGACTTTCCCCTGTCGCAGCAGTTCCCGTATGTATATTCCGGGGATGGCGTAGGTGATGCCGCTGGGGCGGCTGATCGCAGCCTCGCGGGTGCCTTGCACGAAAACGCTGTTGATGATGCCGTAGACCGTTCCGTCGGCGGGATCGTAGACGGGACTGCCGCTGTTGCCGGGATAGGCGGTGCCGTCAAGCTGGAAAACGCGGTAGACCGAATCGCGGATGCGGCTGATCGAGCGCGCGGTCAGCTGCCTGGCGGTGATGCCCGGCAGCGCTACGGGTGTTATCGCCGAGACCATGCCGCGGTGGGTCGCGGGATGAAACCCGAGCACCATGCCCATCGGAAATCCCGTGAACGCGAGCTGCTGGCCCTCGCGCACGCCGGCCGAGTCGCCGAGCGTCAACGACGGCAGCGGCTCGCCGCTGAACCTGAGCAGCGCGAGATCGTGATCCCGGTCCACTGCGACGAGTTCCGCTTCGCGCGGCTGAGGCTCGCCGCCTTTCGAGACGAGCACCAGGTGGATTTCCTTTTTCTCGGTGTCGAGCGGTCTCGCGACGACGTGGGCGTTGGTGACTACGTGGCGGCCGTCCGCGACCACGAATCCCGTGCCGACGAACTGAAGCGCCGGGCTGCGCATTTTGAGGAAGGTGCCGACGCCGACGATGGACGGCTTGACCCGCTCTATCGTGTGCGTGAGATCCGCGCCGCGGGCCGCGGCCCATGGCACGAGGCCCGCAACCAGTGCGGGGATTATCGCGAAGACGATGCGCGCGATATTGCGGTCGAACGCGGATCCGGGAGTCGACGGCCTCATCCGTAGCCATTTTACGCGTTTGCCATTAAACTGCGCGCTCGCGCCGGAGCCCGGCGTGTTGTCCCACAAACGACCTGTGAAAGTCCACCCGAAAGTCAGCGCCAGGTTGGTGTCCCTCCACATAACCCGGGGTGTGAAATCATGACCGTAGTTGCCGTCGTTGGCCTTGGATACGTGGGCCTGCCGCTCGCTGTCGAGTTCGGCAAAAAGATAAAGACCGTGGGTTTCGATCTGTCCCAATCCAAGATCGAGAACTATCGCCGGTTCGTCGATCCCACCGGTGAAGTGTCGGGCACAGAGTTGCGCGCTGCCGGCCAGCTCACGGTGACGGGCGATCCCGCGGCGCTCGCGCAGGCGGATTTCATCGTCATCGCCGTGCCTACGCCGGTGGACGCGGCGCACCAGCCCGACCTCGGGCCTCTCGTGGGCGCGAGCGAATCGGTGGGCCGCCACATGAAGCGCGGCGCGATCGTGGTCTACGAATCGACGGTCTATCCGGGAGCCACTGAGGAAGTGTGCGTGCCGGTTCTCGAGAAGTTCTCGGGGATGCGCTGGAAGCAGGATTTCCACGTCGGTTATTCGCCCGAACGCATCAATCCGGGCGACAGAGAGCACACGCTTACCACGATATTGAAGGTGGTTTCCGGGGACGACGCGGAAACGCTGGAGAAGGTCGCCACGCTCTACGGGAGCATCATCACCGCCGGCGTTTTCCGCGCGTCGAGCATCAAGGTCGCGGAGGCGGCCAAGGTGATCGAGAACACGCAGCGCGACCTCAACATCGCGCTGATGAACGAGCTCGCCATCCTGTTCGACCGGATCGGGATCGACACGATGGAGGTGCTGCAGGCCGCCGGCACCAAGTGGAATTTCCTGCCATTCCGGCCGGGTCTGGTCGGCGGACATTGCATAGGCGTCGACCCGTATTACCTGACTCACAAGGCCGACATGATCGGCTATCACCCGCAAGTGATCCTGGCGGGCCGCCGCATCAATGACGGGATGGGGAAATTCATCGCCGAGCAGACGGTCAAGCACA
>CAZQJF010000760.1:0-1852 GCA_964593735.1 uncultured Streptomycetaceae bacterium
CGAACGGACATTCATGAAATGACTAAAAGGAGAAAACGATGGCCGAAGTTCCCGTATTCGCGGCAGGCGGTTACCGCTACATCAAGGGCGCGTTCCAATACTCCGGCGGCATTGCAGCCGAGGCCGGCTACGAGATCGAGCGGGCGCGCTTTGCACAGCCGCTGCCGCTGGCCGACGGATTCGCCGCGGTCGAGGCGCACCTCAAGTCCATCGGCCGGCCGGCGACGGCATTCGCGGCGTGCGAGTTGCGCTCGCCGGCACCATTCACCGGCCAGGGTTTCTACGATTTCAACAAAGCCTACGTCGTCACGCTGGAGCGCTGGGGCATCTATAAGGGAGGCGACCAGCCGGTAAACCCGGTGGCGCGCACCAACGTCTGCCCGATGTACGACAAGCCCGCCGTGCCGGTGCTGTATGCGTTTTCGTATACCGTGCCGTTCGGCAGGGGAATCGGGCGCAGCGGCGACGGCGCCTCACGCGGCGGCTTCATTACCGCCGGCGCCGGCGAATCGAAGGAAGGCGGCGGGAGCGGCGGCGAGCGCGTCGTGCGCGCGGACGACACTTCGCCCGAGGGCATGCGCGAGAAGGTGAGCTTCGTCGTGGCGAAGATGGAGCGGCGCCTCGAGCTGCTCGGCTACTCCTGGAAGGACGCCGTCACGACGCAAGCCTACACGGTGCAGAACATCGGCCACCTCGTGGGCGAGGCGATCGCGGCGCGCGGGGCGTGCGCGGGCGGGCTGGTGTGGTATTACGCGCGGCCGCCGGTCATCGGTCTCGAGTACGAGATGGACGTGCGCGGCGCGGCGCGCGAACGGGTGCTCTAGGAGTGTGTCGGACTTTGTCCCGACACACTCCTTAGCAGCGTGTCGGAACTTCAAGTCCGACAGGCTGCTAGCCTGTCGGAAGTGGCGTCATGAAGGAACGCTGCGAGCGCCTGGGTAACCGATCCTGATTTCGCCGAGCCGACAGGCTGCAAAGGAGGCACGGGGAGGCCAGCAATGCCTACCCCGCGGAAGGGTTGCCTGAAACAACCCGGACGCTCAGGAATTATTCAGCCCGCATGCCCCCACGCAAACCGGAGCGAAGCAATCCACAGACCGCCAAACCCCGGTGCCCGCGAAACATGCGGGAGCAGCCTGTCGGACTTGAGGATCCGACAGGCTGCTAAAGGAGTGTGTCGAAACCAGGTCCGACACACTCCTAGCGTAAGCCGAAAAACGACAGAATGACCAGCACGACCACTATCAAACCGACGATATAGATGACGTTGTTCATCGTTAATCCTTTCTTTCGGTGGGCAACAATCGGTCCCCCGCCTTAATGTCAGGGGCCGGACCGGGCAACGAAAGATTGGACTGCGGGTGGATAGGGGAGTTTTGTCCAATACGACTACGTACCCTCGCGATGTCACTGCACAATCGACGATTTGAGCCCCGACCGTGAGCCTTCAGACGGTTCGCAGCACTCGCGGGAAGAACAGGTGCAGAAGCAGACCGCGGGAGCCGAGGTAGACGGCCAGCGCGGCCCACAGTCCCGTGCTGCCGTACGCCGGCATCAACGTGTAGAGCAGGATGAGGAAGGCCAGGAACGACACGATCATCGTATTGCGCATGATCGCGGTGCGGGTTGCCGCCAGATAGACGCCGTCGTAGGTGTAGGCCCAGACCGATACCAGCGGCAGGAGCACGGGCCACAGCAGGTGCTGTTCCGCCGCCGCGCGTACCTCGGGGAGGCCGGTCAGCAGGGCAATGATGCCGGGGCCGGCGGCGGCGTAGATCAGCACGTTCACCAGCCCGACGATCGCCGCCGACCGGAACACGGTGTTCCGGTCGGCGGCGATCGTCGGGCTGGT
>CAZQJF010000761.1:0-1851 GCA_964593735.1 uncultured Streptomycetaceae bacterium
GCTCGAATGCCGCGAACGGTCCAGGGTCGATGAATCGCCCGTACTCGTTCGTTGCACCGTCGAATTCCACCGTGCGCAGTCCGGCGGGAACGAGGCGTTTCAGGTTGCGCTCGCAAAAAACCGTGCGCGCCCCGGCGTCGCCCAGGATGTAGGCAACCGCATCGGCCGGGAGCTTGACGTTGACCGGTACCGGCACGACACCGGCGCGCATCGCGCCGAGCAAGGTCATCACGAACTCGGCGCGGTTGAGCGAGAGTATTCCGATACGATCGCCGGGCCGGAGTCCCGCCCTGACGAGTCCGCGCGCAAGCGCGTCGCAGCCGGCGTCGAGCTCGCGAAAGCTCACCGCCCGTGGCATGTCCGTCTCGCGCAGATCCACGATCGCGGCGCGCTCAGACCCCGCGTGATCGGCGAACAGCAGTCCGAGGTTGCCGGGATAACCGCGCGGCTCGGGTCGTGGAACAGCCACCTTTGTGTCCTGAGTCGTCAGTTCGTTGATCGGGGAATCGAATACGCGGTTGAATTGCGTTGATCAAGCCGCCCGTTCACCACTTAAGGGAACCTCTGAACTAGTCATCCTCGCGAAGGCGGGGACCCAGTAACGAACTGAATCGCCTGGATTCCCGCCTGCGCGGGAATGACGACTCGCTAGTTGATCAGAGCTTCCTTAAGCGTCATTCGGGAGGACGGCTCGTCACCGATTTTCATTGGCTCACGGCGTAACGACGACTTTGCCGAAGACCTCCCGCTCCTGAATCAGCCGCACACCTTCCGCCGCCTCTTCGAGCGGAAGCACCTTGTCGATCACTGGCTTTATCTTGCCCTGCGCGATCAGGCCCATCAGGGCCTGGAGGTTTTCGTCGTAGAAGCTGTTCGAGCCGATGATCTGCAGCTCGAAGCTCCAGATGTAGCGCAGGTCTTCCTTGGGATCGTAGGCCGCGGTCGCTCCGCAGACCAGGATCTTGCCCCCGCGCTTGACGCAACGCAGCGACGGCTGCCAGGTGTCGCCGCCGGTGAAGTTGACGACGACGTCCACGCCGCCTTCGTAGTTGCGCCGCTGTGGCTTGCCGTACTTCTCCACCGCCCACTTCGAGAAATCCGTTGCCTTGTAGTTGATGACGTGGTCCGCTCCCAGCTCCTGCAGCCGCTTCAGCTTATCCGCGCTGCTCGCGCAAGCGATCACCTCGGCCCCCAGCATCTTCGCGAGTATCACGCAGCCGGTGCCGACGCCGCCGCTCGCGCCGAGGATGAGCACCTTATCGCCCGTCTTGACCGTCTGGTGTGTGATCAACATCCGGTGAGCGGTGCCGTAGGCGACCGGCAGCGAGGCCGCGTCCTCGAACGTCACGCCGTCCGGCATGCGGATCAACTGGTGCTGCGCGACCAGGCACTTCTCGGCAAGCCCCCCGTTCAGCATCTCGCCCATCAGGCCCTTGATGCGATTCAACGGGTTGACGAGCACGCGGTCGCCCTTCTTCCAGATCGGGTCCACGCCCGGCCCCGATTCCAGGATCTCCCCGGCCATGTCGAGCCCGATGACGATCGGCAGGGGCACCTTGATCCCCGGCATGCCGCGCACCGTGAATACATCGTGATAGTTGAGGGAAGCGGCCCCGACCCGGATCACGACATGGCCTTCCGTCAACTGCGGATCGGGAAAATCCCTCACATACTTGAGTTGCTCGATACCGCCGTGCTGCTGCAGCACCATTGCTTTCATCTGTCAGAACCCTGAAGAAAATATTAACCGCCAAGACGCCAAGGCCGCCAAGGATAACGTTGAGAAAGACTAGACATCTCAAAAACCCTGATTGACGCGCGGGTCAAGATGAAAAACAGACAGGATGACAG
>CAZQJF010000762.1:0-1840 GCA_964593735.1 uncultured Streptomycetaceae bacterium
CGGCGCCTGCCACCTGCGCTTCGACGATACCAACCCGGAGAAAGAAGACCAGGAGTACGTCGACGCCATCATCACCGCGGTGAGGTGGCTCGGCTACACGTGGGAGCATGGAGGCGCTTCCCACCTGTATTTCGCCAGCGATTATTTCGACGCGATGTATTACGCGGCGGAGTACCTGATCGAGGAAGGCCACGCCTATGTGGACAGTCTCTCGGCGGAGCAGATGCGCGCCCTGCGCGGCACGCTCACCGAGCCCGGCAGCAACAGTCCGTACCGCGACCGCAGCCCCGAGGAGAACCTGGCGCTGTTCCGGCAGATGCGCGAGGGTAAATTCGCCGAGGGCGAGCACGTGCTGCGCGCGAAGATCGACATGGCTTCGCCCAACATCAATATGCGCGATCCCACGATCTACCGCATCCGCAAGGCCGCTCACCACCGCACGGGCGACAAGTGGTGCATCTACCCGATGTACGCCTACGCGCACCCGATCGAGGACGCGCTGGAGCGCATCACGCACTCGCTATGCACGCTGGAGTTCGAGGACCAGCGCCCGTTCTACGACTGGCTGCTGGAATGCCTCGCCCAGGGCAACTGGTTCGCGCGGCCGCTGCCCCAGCAGATCGAGTTCGCGCGGCTGAACCTCACCTGCGTCGTGCTCTCCAAGCGCCTGCTCATCCAGCTCGTGGAGGAAGGCCACGTCGATGGTTGGGACGATCCGCGCATGCCTACGCTCGCCGGGGCGCGCCGGAGAGGGTATACGCCCGAAGGTTTCCGCATCTTCGCGGAGCGCATCGGCGTTTCCAAGGCCGCCTCCTGGATCGACTATTCGATACTCGAGGACTGCATGCGCGAGCATCTGAACGAAGTCGCGCCGCGCCGGATGGCCGTACTGGACCCCGTCAAGCTCGTGATCGAAAACTACCCGGAGGGCCGGGAAGAGCTCTGCGAAGTACCCAACCATCCCCAGAAACCCGACTGGGGCAGGCGCCAGATCCCGTTAGCGCGCGAGCTGTGGATCGAGCGCGAGGACTTCATGGAAACGCCGCCCAAAGGCTACTTCCGGCTGTTCCCCGGCAACAAGGTGCGGCTGCGTTACGGCTACGTGGTCGAGTGCACGGCTTATGACTCGGTCACGGGCACCGTGCGCTGCCGGTACGATCCCGACACGAAATCGGGCACGCCCGGCGCGGAGAAGGTCAAAGTGAAGGGCAACATCCACTGGGTAAGCGCCAGGCACGCGCACGCCGCGGAGGTGCGGCTCTACGACCGGCTGTTCAAGACCCCCCAACCTGGAGCGGCAGACCAGGACTTCCTGCAGGATCTCAATCCGGACGCCAGGAAGGTGATTGCCGCCCAGCTCGAGCCGGCCCTCAAGGAAGCGCGGGCGGAGGAGCGTTTCCAGTTCGAGCGTCACGGGTATTTCGTCGCGGATCTGAAGGACTCCACGCCCGGCGCGCCGGTATTCAACCGCGCGGTGACTTTGCGGGATTCGTGGCAGAAATGAAAAAGGCGTTAGCCACGGAATCACCCGGAAGGAAGCCGCTGAAGCCTCATCGCGAAGACTGCTGAGGACGTCAGGGAATGCTCTTAGAGCCCCCGCGAGGGTGCTTCGCGGGTGTTTGCCGGTCACGCCGCCGTGCGGTGGCGGCGGCAGAGGACGAGTTCAAAACGGTAGCTGCCAGGCAGCGAACCCTCGCCGAGATATTTTCTGGCCTCTTGCTCGGATTCAAACTCTCGCGCGTCACCCGAGGCGAGCGAGCACAGCCGGCCGTTTCTCGCGATAGCTATGCCTTCGGTGGAGCGTTGAGAATTGCCGGAAGAGGTTCCGGCGCTCCCTTCA
>CAZQJF010000763.1:0-1838 GCA_964593735.1 uncultured Streptomycetaceae bacterium
TGCTCCAGGGCGAGCTGCCGCACCGCGACTTCGACGAGCTCTATACCGGCGGGCTCACCTACCTTAACGCCGCCGCGTTCCGCCTCTTCGGCACCACACTGTTCACCATGCGACTGGTGCTGTTCGCCGTCTTCCTCGCGTGGGTGCCGGCCGTCTTCTACATCGCATCACGCATCGCCCGGCCCTCCGTCGCCGCGGGGATGACGCTGCTGTGCGTGGCGTGGACCCTGCCGAACTACCCCGCGCCGCTCCCGTCCTGGTACAACCTCTTCCTCACCGTCTTCGGACTCGCCGCTCTATTTCGGTGGCTCGAGGATCGGCGTCCGCGCTGGCTCGTTGCCGCCGGCCTCGCGGGGGGACTCTCGCTGCTCGTGAAGGTCATCGGCCTCTACTTCGTCGCTGGTGCCCTGCTGTTCCTGGTGTTCCAGGCCCATGAGCAGTCTCGCGCGGCGGCGGGACCGGGCGCGCGGCGCGGCTGGGTGTACCCGGCCTTTGTGAGCGCCTGCCTGCTGATCTTCTGCGCCGCGCTGGCGCTGGTGGTCCGCCAACAGCTATACGCGCCCGAGTTCGTACAGTTTGTTCTGCCCGGAACGCTCGTCGCCGGGCTGCTGATCCGGAACGAATGGGCGCAGCCAGCCGGCGACAGCCGGGCGCGCTTCATCACCCTCGCGCGCCTGATCGCTCCTTTCCTCCTCGGTTTCGCGATTCCGGTCGCGCTGTTTCTGATCCCGTTCGTGCGCGGCGACGCGGTGGGCGACCTCTTCAACGGCATCTTCCTGCTGCCGATGAGGCGCCTCGGGGCTGCCAGCGTCCGAATGCTGCCGCTGTGGTCCATGCTCGCGCTCGTTCCCGTGTGGCTGCTCTTCACCTACGGTCGTCGCGCGGCCGGCACGATCACCCGCTACCACGTGTACGGCCTGGCCGTCGCGCTCGCGACGTATCTCGTCGCGACGGGCTCGGTCGCCTTGCTCTATCGGCTGGTCTGGTATGCGGCGCGAGGCGCCCTTCCGATACTCGTGTTGATCGGCGTCGTCGTGCTGGCGAAGGTGCGGGCCGCCGACGCCGAATCCCCCTTGCTGCGCTCGCGGACGATGCTGCTGGTGAGCGTGAGCGCGGTGTTCACCCTTGTGCAGTTCCCCTTCTCAGCCCCGATTTACTTCTGCTACGTGGCGCCCCTGGTGGCGCTCCTCGCCATGGCCCTGCTCCCCCACGCGCGCCCGATGGCGCCCGCGGTGCCCGCCGCGCTCATGGTATTCCTGATCGCCTTCGCCGTCATGCGCGTGAATACGAGCACGCTATACGGCATGGGCCGGTTGTATCGGCCCTATCCGGCGACAAGGTTGCTCGGACTGCCGCGCGGCGGGCTGGATGTCCCGGCGCAAGATGCCGAAATGTATGGGGTCGCCGTGAGGGTGCTTCAGCAGCATGCACGCGGCGAGTACACGTGGGCATCTCCCGATTGCCCCGAGGTCTACTTTCTCTCCGGCCTGAGGAATCCCACGCGCTCGCTGTTCGACTTCTTCGACGACGAGACCGGGCGCACAGCGCGGATACTCGCGGCGCTCAAGCAGCACGGCGTCACGGCCATCGCGGTGAACAGCACGCCGCACTTCTCCGGCGCGATCCCCGATGATCTCGCCGCCGAGCTGGTGCGACGATATCCATTCGCTGCGAACGTCGGCAAATTCCAGATACGATGGCACGAATGAAATCGTACGCGCGCCTGATGGAGAACACCCTCGCGTACCGCATCTGGCAGGCGCCGTTCGCCGAGAAGAAGCTGGCGCCTCTGTACGCGCACAACGATGTGGCGCGCGCGCGGCGCGTGCTCGACGTCG
>CAZQJF010000764.1:0-1838 GCA_964593735.1 uncultured Streptomycetaceae bacterium
GGCGCGAGTTCCGGCGGCGCGTCGCTGCGCGCCCAGGCCCGCGCGACGCCGTCGTGGTACTCCTTGTTTTTCTGCGCCCACGGATGCGACAGGTCGTAGCGCCCGGTTCCGGCATGGGTGTCGAGATAGAAGAACGGCTTTACCTTGCTTCTCAACCCGAGCACGAGCTGGGCGAGCAGCGCGTGCTTGAAGACGTCGGTAAATCCACCCGCGTGGAACTGATGCCGGTAGGCGAGCATGCGCTATTCTCGCAGCACTGCGGACCGATGACGAATAATGGTGACGAAGTGACGAAGTGACGAAAAGCTTGAACGGCAGGACCGGCCGTCCGCAACGGCCCACGCGCAGGACCGGCGAGCGTTAGAATGCCGGAACTCGAAGCAGGGGAGGAGGACAAAGTGTTACTGAGCTTCGTCACCTCGTCACTTCGTCTCTCCATCATCCCGTCACAACCATGACCCACATCGACGACAGCCCCGTCATTCGCGCCTCCGTCTGGATTTCCCCGACCGGCGAGGCGCTCGACAAGATTCAGCACGTGATGCACCGCGTGCACAGGCGTGGCGGCGGTCCGCACCTGCGGCCCCACGTGACGCTGCTTTCCGGCATCGAAAATACGCACACGAGCGCCGAAGTGATGCTCAAGCACCTCGCGGCGCGGATCAAGCCGTTCAGGCTCGAGCTGGGCCGCATCGAGTGGCGCGAGGACTATTTCCGTTGTCTCTACGCCACGGTTTCCTTGAGTCCCGAGCTTGCCGCCGCCCAGCGGGACGCCCACGAGGTGTTCGAAATGAACCCGCCGGTTCCCTACGAGCCGCACCTGAGCCTGCTCTACGGCAATATCGACGCGGACCTCAAGAAAGAACTGGCGGCAGAAGCCGGCGGCAGCGTGGATGCTTCATTCATCGCGACCGCCCTGCAACTGATCAATGCGTCGGCGGGCGTGCCGGTGACGGCGTGGAAAGTGCTGGGCGAGCGTCCGCTGACACCACGCTGAGCGACGCTTACCTGCGTTGCGCGACCGCGCTGTCGTAGACGCGCGCCAGCCGCGCGTCGAGGGTGACCAGCGGCGCTTCGCGCGCGAGCGCGAGCTGCAGGTACGCCGCATCGTAAGCCGAGAGCCCCCACTGGCTCGCGATGACGGGAAGCGTCTCCCACTCCGGATCGACGAGTTCGATGTTCAGGCTGGAAAATAGCTCGTAGCGTCGCAGGGTGAGATTCGCCTGCCTGGGCTGGCGTTGCAGCTTCGTGGTGCACACGCTCGCCATTTCGTACCGCAACAGGCTGGGAGCGAGCAAAGGTCCGGCGATGCTCGCCAGGACGGGGGCTGCTTCCGGCTCGTCGAACAGGACGGCCGCGATGGCCGAAGCGTCAACGATGACGCTCATCACGGAGCTTTCTGACTATTGCGGCCGACTCGCTGCTCGACGAGGGGCCGAGGCGCCGCGAGCGCTCCCACAACTCCGCGAGCGTCATCCGCGGGCCGTGCGTGGGCGTCTTCCCGGGGGAACTGGAAGGCGGCTTTACCGTGTACGGAGGCTCGGGCTGACGAGCCTTGGCCGGGCCGTGCGCCAAAGCTTCCTCCAGGATCGCGGTCAATTCGCCCTGGAGCGAACGGTGACTGGCCGCCGCTCGCACACGCAGCTTTTCGGCGATGCGATCGGGGACTTGCTTGATGGTCAGGGTAACTGGCATGGCTACGACTCTCGTCGCATCCATTATGCATCCATTGTGGATGCATCGCAAGCTGGAATCGGGTGCCATAACGCCGGAGGGGTTCGGGCGGCACATCGAGCGCTGGCGGAAAGTCGTGCGGGCGGCCGGGATACAGACTAAGC
>CAZQJF010000765.1:0-1829 GCA_964593735.1 uncultured Streptomycetaceae bacterium
CGGCCGCGCGCACGGCGAGCTCGACCCGCGCCACGATCTGAATCGCGGCATCGTCCATCTGGACAAGGCGCCGCGCAACGCCGCCGGTCAGGTCGAGTACAGCATGGACGTGGTCATCATCAAGCCCGTACTGATGAGCCGCGGCAACCAGACGCTGTTCTACGACGTGGTGAATCGCGGCGACACGCGCGCGTTCGTCGTGTTCAATGTCGGCGCCGGCGCCCTCAACGACCCCAAGACCGAGAAGGACCTGGGCGACGGCTTCCTGCTCAAGCAGGGGTACACGATCGTCGCCAGCGGCTGGCAAGGCGACGTAGTGGGCGACGGGCGGCTCAAGCTGCGCGCGCCGGCGGCGGCCGAAGCGGGCGGCCGGCCGATCACGAAACGGATCACGGCGGAGTTCATCTTCACCAAGCCCACCCATACGGTGAGCGTCGGCTACGACCGTGGCAGCAACCTGCGGCCCTACCCGGCCGTGGCGGAACGCATGGCCGAGGCGAGGCTGCTGCGCCGGAGCGGGCCGCTTGCCGGGCGCGAGACGATACCGAACACCGAATGGTCGTTCGGCAGTTGCCCCGACGGCAAGAACCCGGCGCCGGGCAACACGGACATCTGCTATCCCGCCGGCTTTTCCACCAACTACGCCTACGAGCTCGTGTACGTCGCGCAGGACCCGATCGTGATGGGCATCGGCTTCGCCGCGACGCGCGACCTGATCTCGTATCTGCGCTACGAGCGCCTGGACGCCAACCCGCTCGTCGTGCGCGGCGGCCCGGTGGACGGCACGCCCCCGGTAAAGCTCGCGATCGGCTTCGGGCGCGCGCAGAGCGGCCGCTACATCAAGGACCTCGTGCACCAGGGCTACAACCTCGACGAGAACAAGCACATCGTGTTCGACGGCATCCTGCCGCTCATCTCCGGGTCGCGGCTCACTTACACCAATGCGGAATTCGCGATGCCCGGGCGCTTTTCCTCGCCGGTGGAAGGACATTTCTACGCCGGAGACCAGTTTCCCCACAGCTACGCCACGCTGACCGACCCGGTAAGCGGCCGCACCGACGGCTGGCTCATGCTCTGCACGAAGCAGAAGGCCTGTCCCAAGGTGATGCACTGGGATTCCGCCACCGAGGCCTGGGGAGGGCGCAGTTCGCTCGTGGCAACCGACGGTCTCGGCAGGACCGATTTGCCGGTGCCGGATAACGTGCGGCTCTATTATTTTTCCAGCACGCAGCACGTTCCCGCCGCCAAACCCGCCTATGGCATCTGCAAGAACCTGAACAATCCCAACCCGTACCGCGAGACCGCGCGCGCGCTGCTCGTCGCGATGCAGGGCTGGATCGAGCAGGGCAAGGCGCCGCCGCCCAGCCGGTTTCCGCGCGTGTCCGATCGCACGCTGGTGGCTCCCCTGCCGGCATCGGCCCTCGGATTTCCGAAGATTCCGGGCCTCGCCTACACCGGGAAGCACAACGAGCTCTATCTCAAGGACTTCAGCACGCAGCCACCCCAGAACGTGCACACCAGGCAATACTTCGTCCTGGTGCCCAAAGTGGACGCTGACGGAAACGAGGTCGCGGGCGTCCAGTCCCTGACGCTGCAAGTCCCGCTGGGCACCTATACCGGGTGGAACCAGCGCAAGGCCGGCTTCATGGAGAATGAATTCTGCTCCCTGCAGGGTTCGTACTTCCCCTTTGCGAAAACCGCGGCCGAGCGCGGCGCCGATCCGCGGCCGTCGCTGCAGGAACGCTACGGGAACCACGCGGGCTACGTCTCGAAAGTGGAAGCGGCGGCGCAGAAGCTCGTGAGCGAGGGATTCCTCCTGCCGGAGGACG
>CAZQJF010000766.1:0-1825 GCA_964593735.1 uncultured Streptomycetaceae bacterium
CTCGGCGCCGTCGCGGGCTACGCCCTGCCGCTGCGCGCGAGCGCGCGCCGCGCAGGTATCGATGCGGTTTCCTGGAGCAGCAGCCGGTGGCGGCTGCGGCGCGAGCGCCTTTATCTGGTGCCGGGCGACTCGCCTATCGGCTACCGGCTGCCGCTCGACACCCTTCCCGATGATGCCGACGTCGCGCGAACGGCGTTATGTGTCGAAGCGCGGGATGGACAACTGCGCGTCTTTCTGCCGCCGATCGATGCGCTGGAGGATTACTTTTCACTGGTCTCGACGATCGAGGAAGTAGCGCGCGACCAGCACCTGCCCATCATCCCGGAGGGATACGAGCCGCCGCCGGACAGCTCCGTGCATGTCCTGAGAGTCACGCCGGACCCCGGCGTGATCGAGGTCAACGTGCATCCCGCGGCCGATTGGGAATCGCTCTGCGCGATCACCGCCGCGGTTTACGAAGATGCGCGCGAACTCGGCCTGACCGCCGAGAAATGGCTGCGCGACGGGCGCCGGACCGGCACGGGGGGCGGCAGCCACATCACGCTTGGCGGCGCATCGCGGGAGGAGAGTCCGCTGCTGCGGCGTCCCGACCTGCTGGCGAGCCTGATTACCTACTGGCAGAACCATCCCGCTCTGTCCTATCTGTTTTCGGGGCAGTACATCGGGCCGACGAGCCAGGCCCCACGCGTGGACGAAGCGCGCGCTGACAGCCTTTACGAGCTGGAGATCGCCGTCCAGCAGCTCGCGCTGTTGCAGAAAGCGGGAACGCCCGCACCCGCCACGGTGGATCGCCTGCTGCGCAACCTGCTGGTTGACATCACCGGCAATACGCATCGGGCAGAGTTCTGCATCGACAAGCTCGCTTCCCCCGACGGCCCGGCCGGGGGGCTCGGCCTGCTCGAGCTGCGAGCATTCGAAATGGCGCCGCACGAGCGGATGGCCGCGGTGCAGTACCTGCTGGTGCGCGCGCTCGTCGCGCGCTTCTGGCGGACCCCTTACCGGGGCGCGCTGGTGCGATGGGGCGGCGCCCTGCACGACCGCTTCCTGCTGCCTCACTACCTCGCAGTCGATCTGCTCGAGGTCGTCTCGGAGCTGAAGGGTGCGGGCTATCCTTTCGATCCCGAATGGCTCGCGCCGTTCTTCGATTTTCGTTTTCCATCGTGCGGCAAGGTGGCCTGCGGCGGAATCACGCTCGAGCTGCGGCATGCCCTCGAGCCGTGGCCGGTGCTGGGGGAAGCGGCCACGTCGTCGGGGACGTCCCGCGCTGTGGATGCATCACTGGATCGCGTGCAGGTCAGGCTATCCGGGGCGGACGCTGGACGTCACCTCCTGGTATGCAACGGCCGCCGGGTTCCGCTGCAGCCCGCCGGCGCGGAAGGCGAGCAGGTCGCTGGCGTGCGCTACCGAGCCCGGCTGTTTTCCTCGGTTCTGCATTCCACGATCGGCGTGCACGCACCGCTCGTATTCGACATCGTCGATACGCGCAGCGGCCGCTCTATCGGCGGCTGTGCGTATCACGCTGCCGATCCTGGCGGCAGAGCCTACGAGCACCTGCCGGCAAATCCGGCCGAAGCGGAGGCGAGGCGAAACGCCCGGTTTGTCCCGCACGGCCCTGGAATCGGGGCCATGTACGCGGAGCCCGAGCCTTCCTCTCCGGACACGCCGTGCACGCTGGACCTTCGGCGCCTGCCGGCCCGCGAGGCTGATGACTCGAACCTATCTCAAAAACCTGATTGACGCGCGGGCCAACAAGAAAAACAGACAGGATGACAGGATTTACAGGATGTTTTCCAGGCTGTAATCCTGTTCATCCTGTTCATCCTGT
>CAZQJF010000767.1:0-1824 GCA_964593735.1 uncultured Streptomycetaceae bacterium
CGCCTTCCGCCTTCCGCCTTGCCGGTCATGCGTTGCCACAGCACGCACAGCAGTCCCGCCGTGGCGGCAGTGGCCAGAGAGACGCCGAAGATCCCCAGCACCGGGGCGTAGCCCGAGAGCGGGCTTGCCGGAACCTGCGAATAACCCACGGCCAGCCAGGGAAATCCGGTGAAGATCCAGCCGCGGGTCCACTCGGCGAGCGTCCACAGCGCCGGCGCGGCGAGCGTAGCCCTGACTGCAGCGGAGGCCGGAACCCGCGCGCACAGGTAGCCCGCCAGCGCCGGCAGCGACGCGAGTATCACGCAGAAGATCAGGGTGCCGATGGCCGCCAGCGGCGCGGGCATGGACCCGAAGTCGTGCAGGCTGACGTAAACCCACGACGCGCCGGTCAGGAACAGGCCCAGCCCGAACGCAAAGCCGAGGACCGCCGAGCGGCGAGCGGTCCCGGCGCGCTGCCACAGCGAGAACAGCGCCGCCAGGGTGAGAACGGGGAGCGGGAAGACGTAGAACGGCGCGTAGCCGAGTACGGTCAAGGCACCGAGGAGAAAGGCGATGGCGATGGCGAGGGATGAGGGATGTGGGATGAGGGATGACCGACCGCCTGGTTCGCCGGGTTTCCCCTCCGCCCTCATCCTTCCGCCCTCATCCCTATTTCTTCGCCACTTCCAGCAGGTGCAGCCTGCGGCTGTCGGCGCGCAGGATCTTGAAGGTCAGGTTGTCTATGCTCACCTGCTCGCCGCGCTTGGGCACCCGGCCCACCCGCGATGTGACGAGCCCGCCGATGGTATTGTGATCGTCTTCGCTGAGATTCGCGCCGATCGCCGCATTGAAGTCGGCGATCTCGGTCAGCGCCTTGACCCGGTACTGGCCGCCCTTGCCCTGCACGATGTTGTCCTCGATGTCCTTGAAATCGTATTCGTCCTCGATGTCGCCCACGATCTGCTCGAGGACGTCCTCGATGGTGACCATCCCCGCCGCGCCGCCATACTCGTCCACGACGATGGCAATGTGGTTGCGGTTCTTGCGGAATTCCTTGAGCAGCACGTTGAGCGGCTTGGACTCCGGTATGAAGACGGCCGGACGCAGCATCTCCCGCACCTTGAACTCCTCCTCGCCGGCGTAGTGACGAAGGAGATCTTTCGCGAGCAGTATGCCCAGCACGTTGTCCTTGTTCTCGTCGATTACCGGGAAGCGCGAATGCCCGGTCTGCATCACGAAGGGGATGAACTGGTCGGGCGATTCCTTGACGTCGATCACGTCCATCTGCGAGCGCGGCACCATGATGTCCCGGGCCTGCATCTCCGAAACCTGGAGCACGCCCTCGATCATCGCGAGCGCGTCGGTGTCGATCAGGTTGCGCTCGTAGGACGAACGCAGCAGCTCGACCAGCTCCTCGCGGTCCTCGGGCTTGTGCGCTATCCACTCGCCGAGGCGGTGGAGCAGAGAAGGCTTGGGTCGATCGTTGGCCATGGGTCTAAAAGGATGAAGGATGAAGGATGAGGGATGAATGAGCGCAACGGCCGTGGCGGTTGTGCCGTTCCTTCCGCCTTCCGCCTTCCGCCTTCATCCTTGCCCCTCGTAGGGATCGGGAAAACCGAGCCGGGTAACGATACGCGCCTCGCGTCGTTCCATGGCGCGGGCGTCGCGCTTCGTGTCGTGGTCGTAGCCTTGAAGGTGCAGCACCCCGTGGACGACGAGGTGAGCGTAGTGGGCATCCAGGCTCTTGCCCTGCGCGTGCGCCTCGCGCGCGATCACCGGCGCGCACAAGGCGATATCCCCTTCCAGGGGTGGCCGCTCCCGCATGACGAACGAGAGCACGTTCGT
>CAZQJF010000768.1:0-1814 GCA_964593735.1 uncultured Streptomycetaceae bacterium
CCTTCGCGAGGATGACTTGTTCAGAGGTTTCCCAAGAGCCGTGCACAGTATAAGGGGATACTCTTCTGATGGGGCGTGACTGATAGGGTGTGTAGAGGCTATTCTTGAAGTCTTCGGTTTACCAGTCACGCATCACCAGTCACGCCCTATCAGTCACGATTCACCAGTCACGCTTTCCTCTTGAGGGCCGCCGCACGGATCGCCGACAGCGTCGTTCGCGTCGTGATCGCTTCGGGATCCACGCGCACCTCGATGAGCGAGGCGGTCTTCGCGTTCCACGCGCGCTCGAACGCGGGTTCGAAATCGGCGGTTTTTTCGACCGTTTCGCCGTGCAGCCCGTAGGCCCGGGCCAGGGCGGCGAAGTCGGGGTTCTTCAGCCCGGTCCCGCTTACGCGGCCCGGATACTCGCGTTCCTGGTGCATGCGGATAGTGCCGTACATGCCGTTGTTGACCACTATGAACATGACCCTTGCATCGTATTGCGCCGCGGTCGCAAGCTCCTGCCCGTTCATCAGAAAATCGCCGTCGCCGCAGAACGAGATCACCGGGCGGTCGGGATGCACGAGCTTCGCCGCGATCCCCGAGGGCACGCCATAGCCCATCGAACCGGCGATCGGCGCGAGCTCGGTCCGGAAGCCCGTGTACTGGTAATAGCGGTGCACCCATCCCGCGAAGTTGCCGGCACCGTTGGTGACGATGGTTTCGGCCGGCAGCCGGTCGCGCAGGAACACCATTACCTGGGCGAGATCGAGGGCGCCCGATGCGGGACCCGGCGTCACCCATTTCTGGTAGTCTGCGCGCCCCGCCCTGGTCGATTCCTTCCACGCGGAAGAGTTGACGGGCGCGAGCTTGCGCGCCGCCGCCGCGAACTCCGGCATGCCGGCATGGACAAGCAGGTCCGCCTCGTAGACCCGGCCCAGCTCCTCCGCGCCGGGATGCACGTGCACGAAGTCCTGCTTCGGCCGCGGCACGCCGATCAGCGTGTATCCGCCCGTGGTCATTTCGTCGAGCCGCGGCCCGATTGCGAGAAGGAGATCGCAGCCCTTGACGCGCCCGGCAAGGGCTGGATCGATGCCGATGCCGACGTCGCCCACGAAATTGGCCAGGCGGTTGTCGTAGAGGTCCTGGCGGCGAAACGCGGTCCCCACGGGGAGATCGTTGGCTTCCACGAACGCGCGAATGTCGGCGCAAGCTTGAGCGTTCCAGTCGCCGCCGCCGAGAATCACGAACGGGCGGGTCGACTGCGCCAGCATCTCGCGCAGCTTCCGCATATCGCCCTCGCCCGGGTGCGACGCGACGCGCTGGTAGCGCCGGGTGTTGGCGACCGGGGCGGTGTCGGTGAGCATGTCCTCGGGCAGCGCGAGCACCACCGGGCCGGGCCGGCCCGACACCGCGGTGTGAAACGCGCGGCTCACGTACTCGGGAACGCGGTCCGCGCGGTCGATCTGGGCGACCCACTTCGCAAACTGCCCGTACATGCGCCGATAGTCGATCTCCTGGAACGCCTCGCGTTCGACGAGATCGTTGCCGACCTGGCCGATGAAGAGGATCAGCGGCGTCGAGTCCTGCTGCGCCACGTGCACGCCGATCGCACCGTTGGTCGCGCCCGGGCCGCGCGTGACGAAGCAGATACCGGGCCGGCCGGTGAGCTTGCCGTATGCCTCCGCCATATACGCGGCGCCGCCTTCCTGACGGCAGGTCACGAACCTGATCTGGTCGCGCGCGTCGTGCAACGCGTCGAGCACTGCGAGATAGCTCTCGCCCGGCACGCCGAACGCCATATCCACGCCATGGACCTTGAGCGCATCCACCAG
>CAZQJF010000769.1:0-1814 GCA_964593735.1 uncultured Streptomycetaceae bacterium
TGATCGCGCCGCGCACCTGCCGTTCCACGGCGTCGTACTCGCCCTGCGCCGCGCACACCGCGATCGTTCAGGGACTGCCATCCTACCGGGAGTCCTTCTGGTTTGGGAGGGATGGACCGGTGCAGGAGTTCTTGCGAGCGATCAGCGTGCTGCACAAATCCTGACGGGGCCGGTCAGGTCCCGAACATGCGCCGAAACGCCTCCTCACCTTTGGGCGTGATGGTAACCACGCGCGAGCGCCGCGCGCGCAGGATCCACCCCCCCGCAACGTAAACCTCGAGCAGCGCGGCGCCGAGGGCGCCGCCGATATGCGGGCGACGCTGCGTCAGATCCACGCAGGCGCGGGCAAATACGCGCCGCGATTCACGCGCCGCGGCGAGATCGACGCCCAGCGCAGCAAGCTTCTTCTCCCCGAGCCGGGTGACGCTGAAGTCGCGCCCCTCGGCCGCGAGCCAGCGCGCTTCAAGCATCGCCTCGCAAACCCGCACCGCCTTTTCACCGGCCAGGTGGTCATAGCAGGTGCGGGCATGCAGAAACTGTATCGGCACCGCTTTGGAAGGCAGCGGGCTGCGGGGCGTGCGGGGCCGCAACGCCACGCCGAGGGAGGCGAGGCTTTCGATCGCGTCGGCGACCTCGGCGCTCGCGATCCGGTAGTAGCGGTGCCGTCCCTGCGCTTCCGAGGCGAGCAGGCCGCCGCCCACCAGCTTGGCCAGGTGCGCGCTCGCCGATTGCGCTGAAACATTGGCGGCGTATGCCAGCTCGCCGGCGGGACGCGTCGTGCCGTCGATCAGGGTTTTCAACATGCGCGCGCGCGCCGGGTCGGCCAGCAGGGTGGCGATGCGGGGGATTTCGGTATCGTCATCCATATTTCATCCATCCGTGAAACGTTCACGTTACCCCACGCGGACAATGATGTCCATGGCGATCAACAGACGATCGCGTGGGAGCGAGAAATGGACCGCACGGCGATTCGCGTAGAGCCGTATTCGACGTATCTTGAGGCGCGCCGCAAAGGCCCGATTTTTCCGGTTATCGTAGCCGGCGGATTCGTCTTTGTGTCCGGCTTGCCGCCGTTTGACCCGGAGACCGGCGAAATCAAGCGATGCGCATTTGAACGACAGGCGGAAATCGTGCTCGACCAGATGAAGCGGTGCCTGGAAGCCGCCGGCTCGTCCTTGGAGCGAGTGGTCAAGTGCAATATTTATTGCACGGATGCGGACCAGTTCGGAAAGTTCAACGAAATCTACGCGCGTTATTTCCCTGTGGAATCCCCGGCGCGCATTTTTCTTTGCGTTCCATGCTTTCCAGGCCCTCTCGATATCGAAATTGACTGCGTCGCGGTTGTGTGAGTCACCGGGGCGAGGATGGTCAACGAATGGAGACGACATCCGTGAAAACAGAAGCTGTTGTGAACCCTGCCGACACCGACATTCTGCGGCAGCTCAACCAGGACTTCGTCAGGTCGGTCCAGAGCTCGGACGTTCGCAGGTTCAACGAGATCCTGGCGGAGGATTTCCTGAACAGATGCGCTCTAGCCTTTGGCCACTTCGTGGCTGGCCATCTTCTCCAGCGCGCGCACCATCGCGGAATGGTCCCACTTCGCGCCGCCGCTCGCCACGCAGGTATTGAACAGCTCCTGCGCGGTGGCCGTATTGGGCAGCGACACGCCCATCGCGCGGGCGCCTTGCAGGGCGAGGTTGAGGTCCTTTTGATGCAGCTCGATCCGGAATCCCGGATCGAACGTGCGCTTGATCATGCGCTCGCCGTGGACCTCCAGTATGCGCGAGGCGGCAAACCCGCCCATCAGCGCCTGG
>CAZQJF010000770.1:0-1813 GCA_964593735.1 uncultured Streptomycetaceae bacterium
GTCTTGATCACGTCGCAGCCGGCGAGCAGGTTGGTGCGCGCGAGCTTGCGCAGCTCCCACGGGCCGTCCGCGGTCTGGAACCCGAAGCGCTGCATCGCGCGCGGCTGGATCAAGTCCAGGTGCGAGCCGGTGATGGTGGTGAACCCGGCCACCAGCATGCGTGGGCCTTCGACGATGCCCGCGGTTATCGCGTCGCGCACGGCGCACAACTCGTGGGTGAGCAGGCCCCGGCTCGAGTTGAGACCCAGGTCGCGCAGTGTCGTGAAGCCCATGTCGAAGCACATCTGGGCGTGAAACAGCGAATACATCTGCTGCAGTTGTGGCGTGACTTCCCACTGGGCGACGCGGTAGTTGTGAAAGGTCAGGCAGTTGAACATCATGGTGTGGATGTGCAGGTCCATCATCCCCGGCAGCAGCGTGCAGCCGGCGCAGTCGACGACCTCCGCGCGCGGCGGGATCCTGACCGACTGCTTCGTGCCCACCTGCTTGATGCGGCGCCCCTGCAGCACGAGCACCGGGTCCTTGACGGGTTTTTTTCCCGTGCCGTCGATCAGCGTGCCGCCTTTGACGTACCGCAGCGGACCCTGTTCCGGAGGCGCCTTCATTTCCAGCATTTGAATTCCCTCGTGCTCGATGCGGGCGGCGTTCGCGCCCTGAATAGCTGGCCGCCGGGAATGCCGAATATACTGCAAATCCGCACCAGTCGCGGTGCGGATAAGGATTTGTCGGGCGAATGGCCCGACAAATCCTCAGCGGAAATTGCGCGCCAGCGCGGCAAAGCGCGCGTACGCCTCGGCATCGAACCCGGCCGCCGGCGCCGCGCCGGCCCCGGTGAATTCGAGCGCAGCGAGCGTCCTTTCGATGTCGGCGCGCTCCATTTCCCGCGTGATGAATACGAGCCGCGAACGCCGGTCCTCATCCGGCCAGCGCTCGAGAGTGACCGGCTCGCCGATGAGCGTCTGCACCGCATGGACGACAACCGGCCTGCCTTCGACGTTGAGCAGTGCCTTCACCCGCAGCAGGTTCGCCCCGCGCAGCCCCGCGAGCAAATTGAGCCAGACGACCAGCCCTGAAGCAGTGACGGGCCGGTCGTAATAAATGCAGAACGCGTTGATATGCGGATCGACGTGGTGTCCGTGATCGCCGGGGTGATGCGCGTCGGGCCCGTGGAAGCGTTCTGCATTGAGCCAGCGCGCAATACCGTCCTCGCGGGAGGCGTCGTCCAGGCCGGCGCCGAAGAGCTGACCGGGGTCGATGGCGCCGCGCTCTACCGCATATACTTCCGCGCCGGGGTTGATGCGGGCCAGCCTCCGCCGCAGGGGCGCAAGCGCGGCCGCAGGCGCGACGTCCGATTTAGTCAGCAACAGACGGTCCGCGAGCGCCGCCTGTTTGACCGCCTCCGCATGGAGATCGAGTTGGCTCTCGCCGTGCACGGCGTCCACCAGCGTCACCACGCTGTCGAGGCGGAAGAGCGGCGCGAGCTCGGCGTCGGTCATCAGGGTCTGCAGTATCGGCACCGGATCGGCGAGCCCGGTCGTTTCGATCAGCACCTTGCCGAACGGCGGTATCGCGCCGTCGCGCCGCTTGAGATAAAGCTCGCGCAAGGTATCGACGAGATCGCCGCGCATTTCACAGCACACGCAACCGTTTGCCAGCAGCACCATGCTTGCGGCGGGCGCGGCGACCAGCAGGTGGTCGAGCGCGATCTCGCCGAACTCGTTGATGATGACCGCGGCGTTGGACAGATCCGGATCCTGGAGCAGGTGGTTCAGCAGCGTCGTCTTGCCGCTGCCGAGAAAACCGGTGATGATCG
>CAZQJF010000771.1:0-1807 GCA_964593735.1 uncultured Streptomycetaceae bacterium
CAACGACGGCGGTCCGGACCCGGCCGCGGTCAACGGGCTCCTGCGCGCGTGGTACTTCGAGCGCGCGGCGGCGGTGTATCGGGCGATCCTGGAGGAGCGCCACGCCGCCTTCTTCGCGCCGCGCGGCCACCTGCCGCCGGCGCTCGTCGTCAAATCCATGAAGCGCCGCTGGGGCAGCCTGTCCACGCGCGGGCGGATGGCGTTGAGCGTCGATCTCATCCGCACGCCGCTGCGCTGCATCGAGCTCGTGGTGGTGCACGAGCTGTGCCACCTCGAGCATCAGAACCACGGTCCGAGATTCTATCGGCTGCTGGAACAGGCGCTGCCGGACTGGAGGGAAAGGAAGGCGGCCCTGGAAGACTTTCTATTGCTGAAAGATGGAGGGTCGAGGTCTGCGTTCCCATCCCCGCCGCATCCTTGAAGGCCAGGGTGGTACTGTGGTGTTGCGGGGCAGATCAAGTTCCCATTACAGCCTGTCGGCTCGGCGGTAATCGGAGCGACTACCCGCGCTTTTCACATCGATCGTCTATCGGGGTAGATCCGACAGGCTGCTAGTACCCCTCCCGCATCTCGCCCCAATCGAGCCGGTCTTCCAGCTTCTTCACGAGATGCCAGTTGCGGACGAGCCAGATGGCCGGCAGGACGACGAACGACCCGGGCGTCACGAGCACCACGGCGATCGCGCACCACTTTCCGAAGGAAGGATGAAGGCGGAAGGCGGAAGGATGACCTGGTTGCCGGAGCATGTGCGCTGTCCTGTTACGTTGATCGCCGAAGTGGGATCAATGTAGCAGCGGGCAGCGAACACGTGGTGCGGATTATTTACATTCCGGTTGTGCGAAAGTGCACTCGGCCTCCCTCATCCCTAGCCCTTCTCCCGGGGGGAGAAGGGAACGATCTGCACCTTGCGGTGAGGGAAACTACGCCACGCCGTGCTTCTTGAACCAGTCCTGCATTCGCTTCCACCCGTCTTCGGCTGCTTCCTTGTGGTAGCTCGGCCGGTAGTCGGCGTAGAACGCGTGGGGCGCGCCCTCATACACCTTGAATTCGGATGAGGTATTGCCGGCCGCTTTCAGCGCTTCCCGCATCTGGTCGACGTGCGCAACGGGTATTCCGGCATCCTCGGCGCCGTAGAGACCGAGCACCGGCACCTTCAGGTGCGGGGCGAGGTCAACCGGATACGCCGGCTGCAGGGGCGCTTTGCCCGGAGCGACCAGCCTGCCGTACCATGCCACCCCGGCGTTCACCTTCGGGTTATGCACGCAGTAGGTCCACGTGATGCGCCCGCCCCAGCAGAATCCCGTGATGCCGAGCTTGCTCGTGTCGGCGTTGCCCGTGGATTCGGCGTACACCACCGAGGCGTCGAGATCGGACATGACCTGGCTGTCGGGAACGAAGTTGACCACCTTGGCGAAGATTTCCTGGTTGTCGGTGAACTGGGTTACGTCGCCTTGCCGGTGGTAGAGGTCGACCGCGATCGCGAAGTAGCCGAGCTTCGCGAGCCGCCGGCAAACGTCCTTGATGTGCTCGTGCACGCCGAAAATTTCCTGCACCACGAGGACGAGGGGAAACTTGCCGCTCTTTTCCGGGTGCGCGCGGTAAGCGGGCACCGGGCCGGTCATCGTCTGCATCTTCACCTCGCCGGCGGTGAGGCCGTTCGTGTCGGTCGTGATGGTCGTGGAGGCGATCGGCTGCACGATCTTCGCAAAGCCCTGCGGCAGCCACGCGGTCACGAGGTCGCGCAGGCTGGTTTCGCTCAGTTTGCTTTCGGGCGGCAGGACGCCGCGCAGTACGGACCCGGTCATGG
>CAZQJF010000772.1:0-1806 GCA_964593735.1 uncultured Streptomycetaceae bacterium
GCTTCGCTACGCTCAACACGAACGGGTCTCTATGCGATTTTCAACAAACTGCTAGATGCGCTGAAAAACCCCAATTGAAGCCACAGATAAACACAGATACACACAGATAGTTCAAATCCGGTTAGCCGCCAGCAGCCTTTTACATCCGTGTTTATCTGTGTGTATCTGTGGCTATAGCTCTTAACTGCCGCGCGCGAGCGCCACGCCGCGCGAGAGCAGCGGCCAGAACAGCAGCACGAGCGCGAGCGTGGTCAGGCTCCCGACCAGCCAGTTGGACCAGAACACCGCCAGATCGCCCTGAGAGATGAGCATCGCCTGGCGAAACGAGCTTTCGGCGGAGTCCCCCAGCACCAGCGCCAGCACCATTGGCGCGAGCGGATAATCGAGCTTCTTGAACGCGTAACCGACGATCCCGAATACCAGCATCAGCCAGACGTCGATCATATTGTTCTTGACGGTAAAGGCCCCGATCGCGCAGATCACCACGATCACCGGCGCGATGATGGGAAAGGGAATGCGCAGGATGGCCGCGAACAGCGGCACTGCGGTCAGGACGACCAGCAGCCCGGCGATGTTGCCCAGGTACATGCTGGCGATCAGGCCCCACACGAAGTCCTTCTGCTCCACGAAGAGGAGCGGTCCGGGCTGCAGGCCCCAGATCAGCAATCCCCCCAGCAACACCGCGGCGGTCGGCGAGCCCGGGATACCGAGCGTGATCATCGGCAGCAGGGCGGACGTGCCGGCGGCGTGCGCGGCAGTCTCCGGCGCCACGACCCCTTCGAGTTGCCCGGTGCCGAACTTGTGTCCGTCGCGCGACAACCGGCGCGCCACGCCGTAGCTCATGAAGGACGCCGGGGTCGCGCCGCCCGGGATGATGCCCATCCAGCAGCCGATGATGCAGCTGCGGATCGAAGTCGCCCAGTAACGCGGAAGCTTCTTCCAGGTCTCCAGCACGATTTTCGTATTGATCTTGGCGCTCTTGCCGGAAAACGACAGCCCCTCTTCCATCGAGAGCAGGATCTCGCCGATGCCGAACAGCCCGATGACCGCCACCAGGAAATGAAATCCCGCGAGCATCCCGGTGAATCCGAACGTCAGGCGCAGCTGGCCCGTCACGATGTCGATGCCCACGGCGGCCATGGCGAAACCCAGCATCATCGACGCGATGATCTTGAAAGGGCTGCCCTTGCCGGTGCCGACGAAACTGCAGAACGTGAGCAGATAGACGGAGAAGAATTCCGGCGGACCGAATTGCAGCGCAAACCTGGCGACCACCGGCGCCAGGAAGGTGAACATGATGACCGCCACCAGGGCGCCGACGAAGGACGAAGTGAAAGCGCCGGTAAGCGCTTCTCCGGCGCGGCCCTGCTGCGCCATCGGATAGCCGTCGAAGGTGGTCGCGACCGACCAGGGCTCCCCGGGGATGTTGAACAGTATCGACGTGATGGCGCCGCCGAACAACGCGCCCCAGTAGATGCACGAGAGCATGATGATGGCGGAAGTCGGCGGCATGGTGAAGGTGAGCGGCAGCAGGATCGCCACCCCGTTCGCTCCGCCCAGTCCCGGCAGCACGCCGATGACCACGCCCAGCACGATGCCGATGATCATCAGCATCAGGTTGAACGGCGTGAGCGCGACCGCGAAACCGTGAAACAACGCGTTGAGTTCTTCCACTAGTGTCCCGGGTCGCTAGTTCGTTGAAGAATCCGTCGAGCTTGGAACACCCTGTGCCTCACAAAAGTGTCGAAATCGGCGCCAGACGCGAAGCAAACCGCAGCCAGGTTGGACACCTGGCGAGGATTTGCG
>CAZQJF010000773.1:0-1798 GCA_964593735.1 uncultured Streptomycetaceae bacterium
TTTCACCCCGCTCTGTCGCAAGTCTGCGGGCGGTTTTGCATTTAGCAGCCTGTCGAAGCGGAAAGTCCGACAGGCTGCTAGCAATGGCAGAAGGAGAAAGGAGAACGTGAACTTCGTCACTTCGTCACCGCTTCAACTGGCCTCACCATCATCCACCGCGCGAGTGACCGCCCGGCTGTTGCCGAAGCAGGGCACGTACACCGAGTGCGTGCCGGGCCCGCCTGCCACGACCAGGCCGATGTCC
Organism: uncultured Streptomycetaceae bacterium; assembly: GCA_964593735.1. Taxonomy (GTDB): domain Bacteria; phylum Pseudomonadota; class Gammaproteobacteria; order Burkholderiales; family SG8-41; genus SG8-41. The sequence goes on from CAZQJF010000773.1 coordinate 245, forward strand.
TCGGGGCGGGGGCAGATCGGCAGCGGGGTATCGGGGCCTATCTCGCCCAGCTCCGCTCCCCGCGAATCGTGCACTCTCAGCAGGTCTTTCCCGGTCATGCGGGACGCCGGCATTTTCGACCCCTCCCACAACCGGCGTTTCACCTCCGCCTTGCTCCATCCGCTGCGCGCCAGGATGTCCGCGTGTTCCGGGCTGAGGATGAGCCATGGCTCACCGCCGTGGGTATATTCGTTGCTGGGCGGATGCATCATCGTCTCGGCGATCGCCCGCACCAGTTCGCCGCCTTCCTTGGTGTGCGTGTTCATGTTCATGGTGCCCTCGGCGCCCACGACCGTGACCGTGCTAGCTCCGCGCGCGTGTCCGCGCTCTACGTGCAGCGGTTCCCAGGGAGTCGCCGCCTCGTTCTCGGCGCAGCAGAAGGAGTACTTGCCCGGCTGGCCGTGGGTCGCGCGGTCCATTTCTCCCGGCAGCGCACCACCGATGTTCTGCAGTACGAGCCGCAGCGCCCGCCCGATGGTGGCGTTTGCCCACGTGCCCTGACCGAGACAATTGAAGGTCCCGTTGACGCCGAGCTTTCCCGCCACCGGCCCGTTCACGACGATCCACACCGCGACGGAATTGGTGGTGGCCTGTATGCCCTGCAGATTGAATTCCGGAGACGCGACGGCCCCGGTCGCGGCAATGAGCGCCGGCAGGTACTCCGGGTCGCAGCCCGCGAGCACGGCGTTGATCGCGATGCGCTCGACGGTCGCCGCCCCGAAACCCGGCGCGATCTGCGCGATGACCTCATCGCGCGCGCGCCGGGTGTGGCGCAGCATGCGCTCGACGCGCTCCACGGTCGGGGGAACGACGGGCAGCCCGTCGCTCCAGCGCCGGTCGCGGTAGATCCGGTTGATCGCGTCGAGGTCGTCGGGCGCGACTATCGTGCGCGCAGAATTGGTGTCAGCCTCGAATGGCACGGTCATGGGCTTTTCCGTACTGTCATGAACTCGAGTCTGCCACCAATTCTAATTTCTTTGCTTTCGCAAAGACGAGATCGACTTCTCGAATAGACACAATATAGGAAGTTCATTCCGATTTCTTCCGCGCGCTCGCGCGGTCTAAGGCTTGTTGCCTGCAACAAGCCTCGCAATGTCGTCCACGCACTTCCCGGCCATCTCGCGGACTTCTTCGCGCGTCCGCAGGCCGAACGGGTGCGCTATCACAGCGATCGGCAGCTCGGGGCTGTCCAATGCACGTGCCTGCGCGCGGCCGAGCGTGAGGAAAGCCGTCGAGCAGATCGCCACCGCGGCGCGTCCCCGCTTCGAGGCTTCCACACTGTCGTGGACACTCCACGACGCGCAGGACCCTCAGTCGCCCGACCCGGTGATCACCAGGTCGCACTGCCCCGTGATCTCCCGGATCATCTCCTCCGGCGCCGGCACGGATGCCGAGCGCTTGCGGCGCTTCATCACCGCGCGCACCCCGTAGCGGCTCACCAGCAGTTCGGCGATGTCGTCGACGAGATGGTTGAAATTGGGCTTGGCGTTGTCGATGAAGCCGACGACCGCTCCC
>CAZQJF010000774.1:0-1797 GCA_964593735.1 uncultured Streptomycetaceae bacterium
CGGGACGTGCTTCAACAGGTTGCGGTATTCGAAGCGGCGCTGTAACAGCGCCTGCGCATCCTCGTCACGCAGGGGCATGGTCACCCACGCAACCTGATCCACGACGTTTTTGACGTAATCGTCGATGCGCAGGGCGGCGGCGAGCGCTTTTTCCTCGGTGAGCGCGGAGACTGCGGCACGGCTGTCGCGGTACGAGAAATACGCCTGGACGATTCCCGCGAGGAAGAGGGCGCTGATGACGAGCCCGCCCACCAGGACGGCGTATTTTCGAGACAGCGTGCGGGCCGCGCTCACTCGACCAGCCGGTGCGCGCGCAGGCGCACTTCGCGGGGGACAGTGAAGCCGATACTCGCCGCGGTTTTCAGGTTGATGGCGAATTCAAACGCCGACGGCTGCTGGATCGGGAGATCGCCGGGCCTTGCCCCCTTCAGGATGCGGTCGACGTAATATGCACCGCGCCGGAACTGCTCGCCGAGGTTCACGCCGTAGCTCATCAGGCCGCCCGCATCGGTGAATTCCGCGAATCCATAGATGGCCGGCACGCGCATCGCATTGACGAAGCGCGCGATATGCTCGCGGCGGCTGACGAAAACAGGGTCGGACAGGAGTACCAGCCCGTCGGGGCGCAGCTCGCTCACTTCACGTAGGGCGCTATCGACGCCGTCGTAGCCGGCGACCTGCACCCGCTGCAATGTCAGCTTCAGCCGCTTCGCGGCACTCACGGCGTTGGACCACTGACTGTCGTGTCCGGAATTGCCGACTCGGGTCAGGACGGCCAGCCGTCTCGCGCCAGGCATCGCTTCCTTGAGCAGCTCGATCATTTTGCCCGCCACATCACCCGACTGATTCGATAACCCCGTTGCATTGCCACCGGGCCGCGACAAGCTCGCCGCCAGCCCGGCGCCGACCGGATCGGCGACCATCATGAATACGACGGGAATGGTGCGCGTGGCCTTGACCGCTGCAAGCGCGGCGGGCAGGGGCGGGGCGACGATGACGTCCACGTTTGCTCTGACCAGCTCGGTGGCGAGACCGGGAAGCTGCTCGAGGCGGCCTTGCGCGGAGCGCTTCTCGAAGACGATGTTCCGGCCCTGCAGGTACCCGAGGTCCTCGAGCCCGCGCAGGAACGCGGCCGCGAGCGCGTCGTCATCCATCGCGTGGCTTGCGGTCAGATACCCCACGCGCGCGATCCTTGCGGGCTGCTGCGCCATAGCGGCGTGCGTGACGAGCACGGCGCAAATGAACACCACCGAGCGTACGAACGTGGATAAGCTCGAGGTTGTCAGCCAGCTCGCGTACTGCGGGGTATCCGCGTCATGGCTCGTTTTGATAGCAGGGTCCTTCCCAGGGTCTCAATGTACTCGAATTCTCTCCTTTTTTCTCGGCGCCCTGGCTAACTTAGGTTTTGCACGAGTCACCAGCCACGACTCACCGGTCACGCCAGCTCGGTTGCCTCCGGCTCCTGGCCGAAAGACCCGCCAGTGCGACAACCGTTAGCAGCATCCGAATCGATGTGCGAGCCATAGTTTGGGGTCTCCTATGCGTGCCCGTGTATGATTAGCTGCGGCCGAATCACGGTAGTTTAGCTGAGGAGTTGCCGTTGGCCCCAGCAACATGGATGGGCTGGTCGCACAGCCGCAGCTCAATGAAAAGCATACTTATATCCTCCATATTCCACCGCAGGGGGAATGTTTGTTTTCCCTCGTCGTTCAGAACTGGAGCTGACGGTGGGGGCACATGCGCCGAACCGGTGGGACCAAATTAGGATAGAACGAGGGAAAACATGAAGATTGGAAT
>CAZQJF010000775.1:0-1793 GCA_964593735.1 uncultured Streptomycetaceae bacterium
CGAGAACATCCCGAGCTGGTCCACCATCTTGTTGATGGTCTTTGCCGTGCGGAGAAACTCGCCTTCCAGCGCGCGCCCGTCGACGTCGAGCGCCATGGACTTGGAAAGATCGCCCTGCGCCACCGCGCCGATGACGCGTGCGGCCTCCGTCGTCGGGTATACGAGGTGATCGATGAGCGTGTTGATGTTATCGACGTCCTCCGCCCAGAAGCCCCTGGCGTTCGGCAGCGACGCCCGCTTTCTCAACTTGCCTTCCTTGCCGACGACCTGACTGAGTTGCGCCAGCTCGCCGGCCATGTTGGCATTCTGCTCGACGAGATCATTGAACACCTCGGCTACCTTGCCGAATGCGGGCGAGCCCTGGTACGGCAGCTTGGCGCTGGCATCGCCCCGGCGCAGCGCCATCAACGCATTCAATATCAGCGTCAACTCTTCCGCGTGGCCGACGGCCGACGACTCGGCTTCTTTCAATGGCAGGTTCATCTGCGAACTCCCTTTCCAAGACGCTCGCGCAACCGGCGCAAGCTGGCGCCCAAACGCAACGCCGGGGTGAGCGGGCGAGGCTTCACCGACCGATTGGTGAGGACCAAGCCTATCTCTTGCGCACCACACGGGTTACGGCAACAGATTATTCGAATTTATTTAACAGTAGACTACAACGCAAGCCTTGTAGGGAGGGCACTACATCCTGTCGCCACTACCCTACAAATTCTCGCAAGCCTGACAGCAAGGTGCGGCGCCCACCCGATGGGAAACCAGGTGTATGCGGCCGCATTGCACTTCGGCGAATCACGGGACGTTGCGAGGTGACGCCCGCCGGGAAGCGGACTCGGCCTTCGTTTGGAAAACGGATTCGAAGCTTGCAGTTAATGCCGCCCGCTATTCTTCTCGTACTCTTCTTCGAGCCACTGCGCCAGATCCACGCCCATGAAGTTCGTCCCCCGGGTGAAAGTCGAACCGATGGCGACCTGTATGCGCCCATTGGGGCCCTGAAATTCAGCGGGCCTGACGCACGTCCATTTCCCGGCCTCGATGCGAACGAAATGCTTGATGACGTTCTCCATCCCCGCCCCCCATGCTGTTGGGATAGTTTACAAAAAAGCCTGGGAACGACGCAACCTGTCTGCGGCAGCGTAAATACTCCTGGGAACGCTGTTTTTTCATAGCTGGAATGTTCCAAATGAGCTTCAAACTGTGTTTCAAATTGAGCTCTAAAACTAAGTGCAAAACCGGGCCTTACCGGCCAGGCCGGCGATTTTTGCCGTATCTGGCGATACTTGCGGTAACCTCTTGAATTCGCCCCTGCCGAGCCAGGGCTCAGCAGCGGGATTCGGGACGAACCGGCGGAGGAACGCCAGTGGCGATGAAGCGGGTGGTGGTCGAGATCGGTATGGGCACGGATATCCGGGGTGCGGACTACACCAAGGCCGCGGTGCGGGCGTTGCGTGACGCGCTCTGGCACAACTCGCTCAATGTCGCCGCAGCATTGGGGATGCCGACCGACGCGATGGTGGTGGAAGTCCTGATCGGCGTCCCGAAACCGGAACGGGTTGACCAGGCCCAGATCCTCGCGGTTCTGCCCCACGGGACGGGCACGGTAAAGCTGGTCGAAGGGGGCCTGGAGATCTTCAATGACGCCGGCACGGGTTCCACGGTGGTCGCGCATGCCGCGGCTATCGTTCGCCTCGATATTTCCTAGTAGGCTGCCAGTCTCAAAACCCCTGCTTTCAAGCCACAGATAAACACAGATGAACACAGATAAGACCTTAAGCCAAACTGGCCACGGAATCACA
>CAZQJF010000776.1:0-1787 GCA_964593735.1 uncultured Streptomycetaceae bacterium
TTCCGACACGCTGCTAAAGGAGTGTGTCGGGACAAAGTCCGACACACTCCTAGCCTCTCTCGCCGCCGATCGTTACACCGCCGTCGGCCACGATCATCTGGCCGGTGATGAACCCGGCCGCCTCCGATGCGAGGAACACCGCGATGCCGCCGATGTCCTTGGGCTCGCCGAGCCGGCGCAGCGGCGTTCCCGCTTCGCGCGCCTTGCGCCGGGTCTCGTCCTCCCACAGCGCGCGCGCAAAATCGGTCTTGATCAGCCCCGGGGCGATACAGTTGACGCGCAGCCCTTTCGGCCCCCACTCGCAGGCGAGCGCCCGGCACAGTCCCGCCTCCGCGGCCTTGGACGTGCCGTAGAGACCGGTCGAGGTGCTGCCGCGCAGCGCGCCGATGCTGGAGATGACGATCATCGCGCCATCCCCGCGCTCGCCCATCTGCGGCAATACCATGTTGGCGAGCCAGAATACGCTCTTGACGTTGGTGAGCATGATCTTGTCGAAAGCCTCGTCCGACACCTTCGCGATCGGACCGAACGCCGGGTTCGACGCCGCGTTGCAAACCAGGATGTCGATCCGGCCCCACTTGGCCATGGTGGTGTCCACCAGATGCGCGAGGTGTTCCTTTTGCCCGACGTTGCACGGTACCGCAATCGCCTCCTGACCCCGCGCCGCAAACTCCGCGCGCACGGCTTCGCAGGCATCGGCCTTGCGGCTCGAAATCACCACCCTGGCACCGGCGTTCGCCATCTGCTCCGCGATGGATTTTCCGATGCCCCTCGTCGATCCCGTGACCAGCGCTACTTTTCCCGCGAGACTGAACATAATTTGCGGCCTTCTGAAATTGATCTGAGCAATTCTCCCTCAGCCCACCCTGCCCCGAAGGGGGCTTTCCTCCCGGAGGGGAAGGGGCTGAGGGACGACAGTGCTTTCGTTTGCTAGTTGAAGCTTGCCACAAATAAATTCCCTCCCCCTCGATGGCCCCTCGCATGCTTCGCGGCTCTCCCCCCTAAGGGGGAGTTTCAGTCAAAACCAGGGCAGCAGCGTAGATCCGCGTCGCTGCGGTGTGCGCTACGGTCCTTCAGTCCGCCGTGGTGCCGCCGTCCACCACCAGAGTATGTCCGGTCACGAAAGCAGCGCCGGGACTGGCTAGATAACAGACCGCCGCGGCGATTTCCGCCGCTGTGCCGAAGCGTCCCAAGGGTATCTTGCTCGTCACCAGCTTGCGCCGCTCAGGGTCGGCGAGACCCGCCGCGCGGCTCTCCGTCTCGACGGTGCCGGGCGCAACCGCGTTCACGCGGATGCCGTGCCCGGCCCATTCGACCGCCAGCATCTTCGACATATGGGCGACCGCGGCCTTGGAAATGCCGTAGGCGGCGCGCTCGGCGATACCGATCACGCCGAACGTCGAGGCGATGCTGATGATGCAGCCCGGCCGCTTTGCGCTCACCAGGTGCCGGGCCACCTGCTGGCTCATGAAGAAGGCGCCGGTGATGTTGACGGCGAGCACGTTGTCCCATTCGGCGCGGCTCATTTCGAGCGCCGCCCGCCTGAGCGGAACCCCTGCATTGTTGAGGAGCACGTCCACCTGGCCGTAAGCCTGTAGAACGGCTGCCATCGCCGCCTCCACGCTGGCCTGCGAGCAAACGTCGAGGGCGACGGAAAGGCTGCGCCGGCCCTCCGCCCGGATTTTTGCTTCAGTTTCGGCGAGACTGTCCGCGCTCAGATCCGTGACGGCAACGTCGTAGCCATCGCGGGCGAGGCCCACGGCGCACGCCTGGCCGATGCCGTAGGA
>CAZQJF010000777.1:0-1775 GCA_964593735.1 uncultured Streptomycetaceae bacterium
CTGCTCGACACCCTGGGCTGCGGTGTCTACGGCTATGCGACGCCGTGGGCAAAAACCCTGCTCGATTGGACCAGAGGCGGCGCCACGGGCAAGGGAACGGCGACCGTGTGGGGCGAGGCAGCGCCGGCGCTGCGAACGGCCGACGCCGCGCTCGTAAATGGGACCGCGTGCCACGCCTTCGAGCTCGACGACTATCACCAGGCCACGTGGATGCCGCCTACGAGCTGCGCCGGAAGCTCGGCACGCCGTGGAACTCGAAGCGGCGCGTGCGGGTGGGCATGGCCAACGTGGTGGACGTGCAGTGCGGGTTCGATTACGTTCCCGGCACCGCCCTCAACGCGCAGATGAGCTTGCGCTACGTCGTCGCCGCCGCGCTCCTGGAAGGACAGGTGCTTCCGACCCAGTTCAGCGATGCGAAACTCTCCGATCCGGTCCTTACGAAATTCGCCCAGGCAGTCGAGCTGGAACACGATCCCGCGCTGGACCAGCTCTATCCCGCCCGGTTCGCCGCCTGGATCGCGGCCGAGAACGACGGCCGGTGGGTGCGCGTGGACGTGCTCGATCCGCTGGGCTCGACCGCCAATCCGGTCGACGCGCAGGGCGTGGTCGAGAAGTTCCGCGGCATCAACCCGCACCTGCCGGTCGATCGCATCGCCGAAACGGCGTTCGCGATCGAGCGCCACTCGATAAGAGACCTGCTCGCGCTCCTGGCGGGGGCGCAGGCAAAGCAGTTGAGAACGGCGTGAGAATGGAACGCGGAGCACGGCCAGTGTCGTCCGGTGGTTTCCTCGTGGTTTTGCGCCTCGCCGCTGCCATTGCTTCGGCTGCGCTTGGGATCGTGGCCTTGGCGCAAAACGCGATGGCGCAAAACTATCCCAGCAAGCCGATCCGGCTGGTCGTTCCGTTCGCGCCCGGCGGCGGCACCGACATCGTCGCGCGCGTCATAGCGCAGAAAGCGACTGAATCGCTGGGACAGTCGGTGATCGTCGATAACCGTCCGGGCGGCGGCGGAACGGTCGGCGCGGAGACCGCGGTCCGCGCCAATCCGGACGGCTATACGCTCGGCCTGGTTTCCACCAGCTACAGCACCAATCCCTCGCTCTACAAGCTGCCGTACGATGCGGTAAAGGACATACAGCCGATCATCCTCATCGGTCAAACCGGCTACGTGGTGGCGGTGAATCCCTCGGTTCCGATCAAGACCGTAAAGGATCTTATCGCCTACAACAAGGCGAATCCCGGCAAGTTGAACTACGCCTCGACCGGAACCGGCGGCGCCACGCACCTGGTCACCGAGCTTTTCGACCTCATGGCGGGCACGAAGATGACACACATCCCGTACAAAGGCACCGGGCCGGCGCTGAACGATCTCATCGGCGGCCAGATACAGCTGCTCTTCGGCAGCATGCCGTCCACCATTCCGCAGGTGAAAGGAGGCCGGCTGCGGGCCATCGGAGTCACCACGTTGAAACGCGTCGGGGCGCTCCCCGACGTGCCGGTTGTAGCTGAAACGGTAGCAGGTTATGAGGCCGTCACCCGGTACGGCATTTTGGGGCCCAAAGGTCTGCCGAAGAATGTCGTTGCCCTCTGGAACGGTGAGGTCGCCCGGATACTGCAGACCGACGAAATGAAGACGCGCATGGCTGGAGAAGCGATCGAGCCTGCGGGCGGCCCGCCGGAGGAGTTTCTGACCGCCATCCGAAACGATGTCGCGAAATGGGCGAAGGTGGTAAAGGCGGCGAACATCACCCTCGGCAAGTGACCGAAAGGAGCAG
>CAZQJF010000778.1:0-1772 GCA_964593735.1 uncultured Streptomycetaceae bacterium
CGGAGGAACTCGCCCGCTCGGGGACGTTGTCAAAGATGCAGGTATCAAACGACAATGACGGTTGGCGGAGATGCGAGGGCTACGCGCCCCGATCTTCGGCACGCCGCCGGGCGGTGCGTCTGGAGGTTTGGATGTTCGAATGGCTGCAAAAAATGGGGCAGCGCGGTGGGCATCCGATGCTCAACACCGCCGAAGTATCCAGGCTGCTCGCGGAGCTTCCCCGGGACGACCCCCTCAAGGCGACCGAGGAAGTCACCGCTTGGCTCGAATCGCTGGCTCGCGCAACGCGGTTCAGGACCGGCCAGCGGCTGCGGGTGGTGTCCGCGGTCGACGAGGCGGGACAGCCTTCCGCCGAAGCCTTGATGGCGGACTATCTCGCCGCCGAAGACGCGCAGAAACCGGACCGCTTCCGGCAGTGGCAGGTTTTGATGAACTTCTGGGAGAAAGTGGCAGACGCCTACATGGAGTTTGTCGCCAACTTCGAAGTGTCCCCGCAGAGCGAGCTCAAAGACCAGCTTCCGCTGGTCACCGTTCGTGCGATGCACGCGGTCTTCATGCAGATGCGGCTTGCACTGATGCGCTACGCCAGCGAACCGGATCGTACCTGGAGCGCGCTTTACCGGCTCTTCTCGTTCGCACTGAAGGAACACTGCGCGACTGCGCCGGTGCGTCTCTACTCATCGGGCGCCCAGACGAGCACGGCACGGACCACGCTCGTGAGCGCGGTCATGCTGGAAGCCGCGGCGCCCCAATCGCTTCCGCCGCGGCAGATCGAGCTTACCTCGCGCGTCGTCGGCCGACTCGCCAGCGCGTTTTCGTTCAGCGATGCACCGGGCGCTGGCCTCCTGTTCCACGTCGATTTCGCCACCAGCGCACCGCCGCTCACCGTCAAGGAGGATCTGCACACGACACCGACCATGCGTTTCTTTGGACCGGGCACGGCGGTCGGCCGGTTGAATGAATTCATCGAGCGCATCCGGCATCCGCAGCCGGCGGGCGTCGATCCCGGCCTCGGCGAGGGATACTCGGCGGATGAGCAGGTGGAAACGCTGCAGCGGCTGCTTCTCTATTGGGGAGATAACCCACCGCGGCGCAAGCATGTGCGTACCCGTCTCGCCTCCCGCGTCGACGTCGTCTTCGGGCTCGACGCGGTAATGCGCGTCGTCGGCAAGCTCGAGCAGGTGATCGCAGCGGAAAAATTCGAAATTCTGTTCGACGACAAACGCGCTCCGGAGGAGAAGCCTTCCGGAGTTCTCTTCGAGACCTGGACCCTGAAGGACATCAGCCTGCGAGGGCTCGGCGCGTTGACCACGCGCCGCGCGCAAGGGGCGCTCAGGATCGGCGCGCTGGTGGCATTCCGGCTGGAGAACGCCGGCAACTGGTGCGTGGGAATAGTGCGACGGCTGCAGATCGACCGGCAGAAAAACTCCAATGTCGGCGCAGAGATTCTTTCCAGGAATCCGCAGTTCTTCTGGCTGAAGAAGCCTGATGCTCCGGCTCACGATGCATGGCAGTGGGAGACCCGCCGCGAGGATGCAACCTCCCACCACTACTTGAAGACCGTGTTGCTGCCGTACGACAGGGAGACGGCGAACGAGGAATCGATGCTCGTGGAAGTCGGGAGCTATTCATCGGCACTGGTCTATGCGGCGCAAGTTGAAAAGACCGTCGGGTACCTGCGGTTCAGGAAGGTTTTGGAGCAGGGCGAGAATTTCGTGCGCGTGGCCTTCGAATGGGGCGATGAGGCGGAGAAATGAAGGTGGGCGGGACGG
>CAZQJF010000779.1:0-1772 GCA_964593735.1 uncultured Streptomycetaceae bacterium
CTCGACGGCGCCCCGGCCGATCCCGCGCTGATGTCCGCCATGGGGCGGGTCACCGTGCATCGCGGTCCGGACGACGAGGGATTTCACGCGGACGGTCCCTGCGCGATCGGTATGCGGCGCCTGTCGATCATCGATCTCGCCGGAGGGCACCAGCCGCTGTCGAACGCCGACGGCACGGTGTGGGTCGTGTGCAATGGCGAGATCTACAACTTTCGCGAGCTGCGGCGCGAGCTCGAAGCGCAGGGGCATCGATTCAAGACCGGCTCGGACACCGAAGTCATCGTTCACGGCTACGCGCAGCATGGCGACGAGTTTCTGCATCGCCTGAACGGCATGTTCGGCTTCGCGCTGTGGGATGCGCGCCGCCGGCGACTCCTGATCGGCCGCGACCGCCTCGGGATCAAGCCGATCTACTACTACCGCGACGCGCGCCGGCTGGCGTTTGCTTCCGAGGCGAAAGCCCTGCTCGCGCTGCCTGGCGTGACGGCGGAGATCGATCGGCCGGCGCTGAATTCCTACCTCAACCTCGGCTACGTTGCTGCGCCCCATTCGATCTTCCGGGGAATATCCAAGCTGCCGCCGGCCAGCGTGTTGAGCGTCGAAGGCGGTCGCGTCGAGCAGCGCCGCTACTGGCGCCTCTCCGGTGAAACGGACCGGCAGACCTCCGAGCGCGAGTGGATAGAGCGCGTGCGGACGCGCCTCGACGAATCGGTGCGCATGCAGATGGTGAGCGACGTCCCGATCGGCGCATTCCTGTCGGGCGGCGTCGACTCCAGCACGGTGGTGGGCTTCATGGCGGCGCACAGCGACCGGCCGATCAAGACCTATGCCATCGGTTTCAAGGGGGCGGCCGCGGACGACTACTACAACGAGCTGCCCTACGCGCGGCAGGTCGCGGAATTGTTCCATACCGATCATCACGAGATACTCGTGCGGCCGGACGTGGTGTCGCTCCTGCCGCGGCTGCTGTGGCACATGGACGAGCCGCTCTCCGACACCGCTTTCATCACCACCTACCTGGTGTCGCAGTTTGCCCGCCGTGACGTTACGGTCATCCTGTCGGGCGTCGGCGGCGACGAGTTGTTCGGCGGCTACCGGCGCTATCTCGGCAATCACTACCAGGCGTACTTCGAGCGTCTGCCCGGGTGGCTGCGCCGTACGGCCTCGGCCGTGGGTGAGCGCCTGCCGAGCGACCGCCATTCGCCCTTGCTCAACCTGTCGCGCCTGGCGAAGGGGTTTCTCGAAAGCGCGGAGCTGCCGTTCGAGGAACGCTATCGCGCTTACGTGCAGGTGTTCCCGCTCGGCGAGGTGCAGCGGCTCCTGCGCGCCAACGGAGCGGAACGGCCCGACCTGATAGCGGACGCGTTCCGTCACGCGGGCGGAGACGATGCATTGAACCGCATGCTTGCGGTGGATGCCGAAACGCAGTTGCCGGACGATCTCCTGCTGCTCACCGACAAGATGAGCATGGCGACATCGCTGGAATGCCGCGTGCCGCTGCTCGATCACGAGCTGGTGGAGCTGGCGGCGCGCATGCCGGGGGAAATCAAGATCCGCGGCGGCCGGCTGAAACACGTGATGAAGGAAGCCGTCTCGGGCATGCTGCCGCGGGACATCGTGGAGCGCAAGAAACGCGGCTTCGGCACGCCGATGGGCGCGTGGCTGAAACAGGATCTTGCGCCGCTCATCCGGAGTCTGTTGTCGGAGACGGCAGTCCACGCCCGCGGTCTGTTCCATTTTCCGGCAATCGCCGAGCTGATAGCGGCCCATGA
>CAZQJF010000780.1:0-1769 GCA_964593735.1 uncultured Streptomycetaceae bacterium
CGGCCGAGCGAGCGGATCAGCGCATCCAGCGCCGCCGGAGGCATCTCCTGCCCATGCTGCGTGCCCGCGGCGCGGGAGATGCTTTCATTCATCAGGGTGCCGCCAAGATCGTTTGCGCCCGCAGCCAGGCAGGCCGCGGCGCCCGCGGCGCCCATCTTCACCCACGACACCTGGATGTTGGAAATCGCGGTGTGCAGCGCGAGGCGCGCGACCGCGTGCATCAACACCGCTTCGCGCGACGTAGGACCCTTGCGCGCCTGTCCCTTGAGGTACACGGGAGACTGCATGTGCACGAACGGCAGCGGCACGAACTCGGTAAATCCGCCGGTCCTTTCCTGCAGCGCCCGGATACGCAACAGGTGGCGCGCCCAGTGCCGCGGCTCTTCCACGTGGCCGAACATGATGGTCGCGGTGGAGCGCAAGCCCAGCCCGTGCGCGGTTTCCATCACGTGCAGCCACTCCGCGGTCGTTACCTTGTCCGGGCAGATCAGGCGCCGCACCTCGTCGTCCAGGATCTCCGCCGCGGTGCCGGGCAGCGTGCCGAGTCCCGCCGCGATCAATTCGCGCAGGAACTCGCGCACCGTCAGCTTGAGCGTGGCGGCGCCGTGGCTCACCTCGAGAGGCGTAAAGGCGTGCACGTGGATCTGCGGCGCAGCGCGCCGGGCCGCGCGGACGATGGCCAGGTAGGTCTCGCCGGTGTAATGGGGATGGATGCCGCCCTGCATGCACACTTCGGTCGCACCGCGGGCCCAGGCTTCCGAGACGCGTCTTGCTATCTCCTCCAGGTCGAGCTCGTAAGGATCACCGCGCTGCGAATGCGCGTGGCTGCCTTTCGAGAACGCGCAAAACGTGCAGCGGTAGGCGCAGATATTGGTGTAGTTGATATTGCGGTTGACGACGTAGCGCACCGCCTCGCCGGCATGCTCCTGCCTGAGCTGATCGGCCGCAGCGCAAACGAACTCGTACTCATCGTCCCGCGCCCGGAACAACCGGACGAGCTGATCCTCCGCCAGCCGCGCGCCGGCGCGCGCTTGAGCAACGATGTCGCCGAGCTCTGGAGAGTGAGCCGGAGCGGAAGAGTAGCGGGGGGAACGGGCCCCTTCCGGCAAATCTTCGGAGCCTTCCCGTTCCCCCCGCACCCCCCTGGCGCGGGCGGAACGGGCCCCTTCCGGCAAATCTTCGGAGCCTTCCCGTTCCCCCCGCGCCCCCCTGGCGCGGGATGGACTCCGCAGAGGAACCGGCAGGCCAGGCGACCAATCGTCTGCGCGCGCGTAGCCTTGTGAATCGGAGGCGCGCACGATATCCACCGCGATCGCGGGATCGTGCCAGCGTGCCGCGGCGAGGCAGTATTCCGGATAGCTCGGCAGGCGCTCGACGAGTATCTTGCCGCGCGACGCCGAAATCCGGGCGAGCTCTGCGATCGCAGGCCACGGCGCCTCCGGATTGACGTGGTCGGGCGTCACGGGGGAAACGCCGCCCCAATCATTAGCGCCGGCGTCAATCAGGGTCGCGTAACTAGCGGCGCTCAGGTTGGGCGGCGCCTGGATATTCATCGCCGGGCCGAGAATCAGGCGCGCGACGGCTATGCTCCAAAGGAGTTCCTCGTGCGAAGCATCCGGCGTGCCCGCCATTCGGGTGGCGGGTTTCGCGCGGAAGTTTTGAACGATCACTTCCTGCACGTGGCCGAATTGCCCGTGCAGGCGCCGGATGGCGAGCAGCGCTTCGATGCGCTCGCGGCGGGTCTCGCCGATGCCGATCAGGATGCCGGT
>CAZQJF010000781.1:0-1761 GCA_964593735.1 uncultured Streptomycetaceae bacterium
AGCCGATCTCGTCGAGCCGCTCGTACAGCATCTTCGGCATCATCGCGGTCGCCCGGTCGAGAGTATTCTCGGCCTGGCGGTTCCAGAAATTCGGCATGGCGACCCGCCGCTCGTCGCGCGCGGCCGGGGTCAGCTTGAGCGCGTCGCTGGTAGTTTTCAGCGCGGCGATGAAACCGTCCGCGGCCTTGTCGCTGACCGCCTTCCGCATCTTCTCGGCGAAGACCGGGGTGAATTCGAGCCAGTGGCCGTCGCCGTCGACGACCGGATGCTTGAGCCGGGAATGGATTTTCGCGGGGCTCAGATGTGTGCTCATGCTGTCCTCCGGAAGTAGTGATGGAATGCCGGTTTACCCGGAGGAAAGCGTAGGCCTGCTACGGGGGCTTGTCAAACCGCGCGGCCCGTGCAGGACAAGTCAGCTCCCTCCCCGCAGGGTGGCGGCAAGGTGATTGGCGGTGCGAAATCCCATCGCCGCGGATTTCGCCAGCCCGCCGACATAGCCCGGGACCGGCCCGCCGTCCAGGCCGCCCCTGCAGCATCCCGCTGCATACAACCGGGCTATGGGCTGATTGCGCTCGTGGTGCTGCGTGGCGGCGGGCGACTGACCGGCCGGTTCCGGCCGATCAGCGACACTGACCTCGTCCAGATTGATTCACCTGGCGCAACTGCCGCGCGGCGGTGAATTACGGCCTGGCCACCTCTTCTTTTTTTTGCTGCCGCGCGCGGTACGCCGTGACGGCCTTTTCGAGATCGGCCAGCTCCTCGCACGACAGCAGGCAGATGTTGCGCAGCGCGGCGAGGTGTTTCTCCGCACTGGGCAGATCGTTCAACATCAGATACGCCTCGCCGATGTACTCGTGCGCGCCGCGATGGCGCGGGTTGAGTTCAATCGAGCGCTTGTAATACTTGAGGGCGAGGTCCATCTGCTTCAGGTTGCGGTAGGAAAAGCCGAGGTAGTTGTGCAGATCGGCGCTGTCCGGATCGCGCAGTCCGGCTTGATGAAAACGCTTCACGGCCTCGGCCCAATTCTTCTTTTCCATGGCCGCTTTCCCTGCGGCATAGTCCGGATCGCGCGCCGCGGCCTCAGGGGTGTCTTCGTACGGTTCCGCAACGGCGACAGGCGTTGGCGGGGATAGGGCGAACAGGAGGCAAACAGCAATTGCTGTCGCTGCTCGGTTCATGTCGTGTCCTGCAAGAGCACCCCTACCGTGACTTCGGGGAGCAGCCAGGGCAGCGCCGTTATGGCCATCCAGCTTATCGTTGCGCCACGTAAGCACGCGCGTGCGCCAGTTCCGGCCGTTGAGAGTCCGCTTTTTTTGCCAGTTCCATCAACTTGCCGTAGTAATCGGCGGCTTTGCGACGATCACCTGCCGCCTCCGCCGCCCGCGCCGCACCGTAGTAGCCGCGGAAGCGGTTGGGTTCACGCAAATGCGATGCCTCGAATTCCTTGAGCGCCAGCGCCGGCTGCTTGAGTTCGAGCAGCATTTCCCCAAGCAGTTCCCGGGCGGGCACTATCCGCCCGGGCGTGACGATATGCTTCTCGTTCCTGTCTTCCAGATCGGCGGCGGCGCGCATGAACTTGAGCGCCTCATCCGTTTTGCCCTGGGCAAGCGCGATCCATCCCGCCACGGCAAGCCGCTGAATTTCGACTTCGGTGGCCCAGTAGTTGTTCTTCGCGTCCTGCAAAGCCTTGTGCAGGCGTGCAAGTTCTGCGGCATCCTTTTCCGCGGCCGCCGTGTCGCCGCTGCGGGCCGCGCCGAGCGC
>CAZQJF010000782.1:0-1761 GCA_964593735.1 uncultured Streptomycetaceae bacterium
CTCGTCGAGCGGCACGTAGGCGTGCCCGTAGCGGCGCACTCCCTTCTTGTCACCCACCGCCTTGAAGAACGCCTGGCCCAGCGTGATGCCCACGTCCTCGACGGTGTGATGCGCGTCGATGTGGAGGTCGCCCTGTGCCGTGGCCTCGAGGTCGAACGCCCCGTGGCGCGCCACCTGCTCCAGCATGTGATCGAGAAACGGCACGCCGGTGGCGATCTTCGCCCTGCCCTCGCCGTCAAGATCGAGCTTGACGCTGATTCTCGTCTCGTTGGTGTTGCGGGTGACTTCAGCTTTGCGCATGGCCGTGGTGAACCTATTTTCAACAGGTTCCGGACCGGGACGGGCAGACTCGCACGGGAGGAGGCAGGATGGTCAAGCGGTGACGGTTTGGGTCAGTGCGGTGAGGAAAGCGGTGTTCTCATCCGGAGTGCCGACGGTGACCCGCAGGCAATTCTCGAGCAGGAGATGAGATCCGTGGAGACTCTTGATGAGCACTCCGCGTTTTTTCAGTCCGTCGAAAACGCGCTCCGCTTGGCTGGTTCTGAACAGTATGAAATTGGCGTCACTCGAATACGCCGTTACCCCCGGCAGCCGCCCCAACTCGAGGAGCAGCCGTCTACGCTCAAGCTTGATTGCGGCCGCCTGTTCTGTCAACACGGCATCGTGCTGCAGGACTACGCAGGCCGCGAGCTGCGTGAGCGTGTTGATATTATACGGTAAACGCACCTTGTCGAGTTCCTTCAGCCAGGCGCCGGGCCCGGCCAGCGCCCCCAGCCTGATGCCGGCGAGCCCGAGCTTGGACACCGTGCGCATGACGAGCAGATTGGGGTGTCGCGTCATCGATTCCATGAAGCTCCTGCCGGCAAAGGCGTGATACGCCTCGTCCAGCACCACGATCCCCGGCGCGGCTTCGATGATGCGTGTGACGTGGTCTTCGTCGAACAGGTTCCCCGTGGGATTGTTGGGCCAGGCGAGGAAAACGAGCGCCGGGCGATGCTGCTCGACCGCCGCCAGCGTGCGCTCGACATCGATACCGAAGTCCTCGCGCAGGTCCACGCCGACGTAGCGCGCGCCGGTGCACGTCGCAATCCTGCGGAACATGACGAACGAAGGCTCCACACCCAGCACTACCGCGCCCGGGCGGGCGGCTGCCATCGCAAGCAGCTGGATCAATTCGTCGGAGCCGTTGCCGAGCAGCAAATCCATGCCGCCGGGTACCCCGAGCGCTTCCCGCAGCAGCGCCTTCAACTCGCTCGCCCCGGAGTCCGGATAGCGATTGAAGGCCGCCTGCTCGATCCGCTGCGCGATTGCAGCGCGGAGCGCTTCCGGCAACGTATACGGGTTCTCCATCGCGTCGAGCTTCACCATGCCCGTGCTGTCGGGCACGTTATACGCCTTCAGCGCCAGGATCTCGTCGCGGATGATGTCGTCAGGTGTCTTCGGCATAGCAAGACAGATTAACCGCCAAGACGCCAAGGCGCCAAGAATTCAAACGTCGATAACAAAGAGCCGATTTCGGCAGTCCTATTCGAACGGAGCCTGGCCCGCTCGTCTTCGAACAGCTTTGGCAATTGTCGTTCCATGCTTTCCATGGCGTCTTGGCGTCTTGGCGCCTTGGCGGTTCAAATATTCTTCTTGATTTTCTTGGCGGTCGTGGCGCTTTGGCGGTTCGATTGATTCATGCGGTATTCGGCTGCCAGCGCGTGCGCGAACAGCCCTTCGCCGCGCGCCAGCGCCGCGGCGACGGCGCCGAGCTTGCCG
>CAZQJF010000783.1:0-1760 GCA_964593735.1 uncultured Streptomycetaceae bacterium
TAGGAGCAGGGGGAACGGGCCCCTTCCGGCAAATCATCGGGGCCTTCCCGTTCCCCCCGCACCCCCCCGTCGCACGAAACAAGGTAACCACGAGGGACACGCAGGGGACGGGCCCTTCCTGAGAATCCGAGGGGCCTGCCTTTATGCCTGTGTCCGGAGACCGCATCGTTGATCTCGGCACACAGAACCTGCAGCGGCGTGAGGCTTTGCCGTTCCCGTGCGCGATGAACGGATGAGCCAAGCGCCTTGGTCGATGCCTTCTGCCTGACTCACTCTGACGCGCAAATCTTACGTCAGACTTCTAACTCACTTCGCGTAGTGTTGAGCCGATTGCGCCGACCATTTCGTCGATCTGCTGCTCGCTCACGATGAGCGGCGGGGACAGCGCCACGGTGTCCAAAGTGGCGCGGGCCAGGACGCCTTGCTCGAAGCACTTGAGGAACACCTGGTAGCCGCGCGCCCCGGGCTTGCCGGGTAGCGGCGCCAGCTCTATCCCGGCCATCAGGCCGAAATTACGGATGTCGATGACGTGGGGTGCGCCCTTCAGCGAGTGCACTGCCTGCTCGAAGTGGCCTGCAAGCTTGCCCGCGCGCTCGAACAGCTTTTCCTCGTGGTACAGGGCGAGCGTCGCCACGGCCGCGGCGGTGGCGAGCGGATGGCCGGAATACGTGTAACCGTGCGCGAACTCCACTGTGTCAGGCGGCGCGCCGTTGACCACCCCATCGTAGATGCCGCGGCTTACGATCACGCCGGCGAGCGGCACGGTGCCGCTGGTGACGCCTTTCGCAAACGTGATCATGTCGGGCTTCACGCCGAAGGTCTGCGCGGCGAAAGCCTGCCCGGTGCGTCCGAAGCCGGTGATGACCTCGTCGAAGATGAGCAGCAGCCCATGCCTGTCGCAGATCGCCCGCAGCTTTTCCAGGTAGCCCTTGGGGGGAACGAGTACGCCGGTGGAGCAGGCGACAGGCTCGACGATGACCGCTGCGATGTTGGAGGCGTCGTGCAGGGCGACGATGCGCTCCAGGCCGTCGGCGAGGTGCGCCCCCCAATCGGGCTGTCCCCGGCTGAACGCCATGTGCTCGAGGCTGTGGGTGTGGGGCAGGTGATCGATCCGCGGCAGCATGCTGCCGAACGACTTGCGGGTGGCCGGTATGCCGCCGACCGAGATGCCGCCGAAGCCGACCCCGTGATAGCCGCGCTCGCGGCCGACCAGCACGTTGCGATGGCCCTCGCCGCGGGCCCGGTGGTAGGCGAGGGCGATTTTTAGCGCCGTATCCACCGCTTCGGAGCCCGAATTGGCGAAAAAGACGTGATCGAGACCGGCGGGCGCCAGCTGCGCCACCAGCGCCGCGGCGCGGAACTCCCCCGGATGCCCCATCTGGAACAGGGGCGAATAGTCCAGCGTTTCGGCCTGGCGCTGTATCGCTTCGACGATCTTCGGGCGGCAGTGCCCGGCATTCACGCACCAGAGCCCGGCGCTGCCGTCGAGTATGCGGCGCCCGTCCTCCGCCGTGTAATGCATGTCCTTCGCCGACACCAATATGCGCGGCGCGGCTTTGAACTGGCGGTTGGCGGTGAACGGCATCCAGAAGGATTCGAGGTCGTAGTCGCGGGGATTCATGTGAGCACCGGGGAGTGAGTCGCAGGCCGCATTGTGCCATGGAAGACGCCGGCTTCCATACGGAGCGCCCGCGGAACTCGCCATGCTAGGAGTGTGTCGGACTTTGTCCCGACACACTCCTTACGCAAAACCGCCCGCA
>CAZQJF010000784.1:0-1758 GCA_964593735.1 uncultured Streptomycetaceae bacterium
ATGAAGGGCGACGGCAAGCCGGTGTCCTTCATCGAGGACTGTGCGGTGCCGCTCGAGAACCTCGCCGAGTACACCGAGCGGCTCACGCGCGTGTTCGAGAAGCACGGCACCCGGGGCACGTGGTACGCGCACGCTTCGGTCGGCTGTCTCCACGTGCGGCCGGTGCTCGACATGCGCAGGGAGGGCGCGGCGCAGATGCGCGCCATCGCCGAGGAAGCCGCGGCCCTGGTGAAGCAGTACAAGGGCGCCTACTCCGGCGAGCACGGCGACGGCCTCGCGCGCTCGGAGTGGATCGAGCCGTTCTTCGGGCCGAAACTCACGCGCGCGTTCGGCGAGATCAAGGACCTGTTCGACCCGAAAGGACTGCTCAACCCCGGCAAGATCGTGCGGCCGTCGAAGCAGGACGACCGCTCGCTGTTCCGTTACAAGCCGGGCTACAAGACCATACCGATCAAGACCGTGCTCGACTGGTCCCAATATGAGGACGGCACGGGGCGCCGTGGCGACGGCTTCGCCAAAGCGGTGGAGATGTGCAACAACAACGGCCACTGCCGCAAGTTCGACGCCGGCACCATGTGCCCGTCGTACCGCGTCACGCGCGAGGAGCAGCATTTGACGCGCGGGCGCGCCAACACGCTGCGGCTCGCTCTTTCAGGACAATTGGGCCCGGATGCACTCGCTTCCGACGAGCTCCACGCCACGCTCGACCTGTGCGTCTCGTGCAAGGGCTGCAAGCGCGAGTGCCCGACCGGCGTGGACATGGCGAAGATGAAGGTCGAATTCCTTCATCACTATAGGAAGCGCCACGGCCTGAGGCTCAGGGACCGGTTGATTGCTTACCTGCCGCGCTACGCGCCGCTTGCCTCGCGCGTCGCCCCGGTGGCGAACGTCGTGCAGGGGATGTTCAAGGGATTCCTGGGCTTCGCGCGGCAGCGGACCCTGCCGCGCTGGCGCAGCGATGCGTTTCGCGAAATCCCCCCCATCCCCCCTTTGACAAAGGGGGGGGCCGACAAGGAAGCACCGCCTTTAGCAAAGGGGGTCGCGCAGAGCGCGGGGGGATTCGAAGTGGTTCTGCTGGTGGACACCTTCAACCGCTACTTCGAGCCGGAGAATGCCCGGGCCGCGCTCGCCGTGCTGCGGGCGGCGGGCTACACCGTCCACCTGCCGCAACCCGCGGACGGTTCCCGCCCGCTGTGTTGCGGCCGCACCTTCCTCGCGGCCGGCCTGGTGGACGAGGCGAAGCTCGAAGCGCGGCGCACGATCGAGACACTCAAACCGTATGTCGAGCGCGGCGTGCCGGTGGTCGGGCTCGAGCCGTCCTGCCTGCTCGGCCTGCGCGACGAATTCCTGTCGATGCTGCCGGGCGGCGAGAGTGCCGAGCTGGCGCTGAACGCCTTCCTGTTCGAGGAATTTCTCGCGCGCGAACTGGCGGCGGGGCGCCTCAACCTGAGGCTCGGGCCGCTGCGGGAGAAAAAAGCGCTCCTCCACGGCCATTGCCACCAGAAGGCCTTCGCCGTGATGCCCGACGTCGAGCGCGTCCTGAAGCTCGTCCCCGGCCTGGCGGTGGAAACGATCGAGTCGAGCTGCTGCGGCATGGCGGGCAGCTTCGGCTACGAGGCCGCGCACTACGACGTCTCGATGAAGATGGCCGAGCTGTCGCTACTGCCGAAAGTTCGCAGCGCGGCCTCTGACGTATTGGTCGTTGCGGATGGTACGAGTTGCAGACATCAGATTGCTGATGGTTCCGGCCGAACGGCC
>CAZQJF010000785.1:0-1758 GCA_964593735.1 uncultured Streptomycetaceae bacterium
GAGTTCTACCTGTTGATGACCGCGCTGGTCATCCCACGGCCGGTAGGGTGGATCTCGACCGTATCCACCGCCGGCGTGCGCAACCTCGCGCCATACTCGTACTTCAACCTGATGGGCAGCGATCCGTTCTACGTCGCCTTCGGCTCAACCGGCGTCAAGGACACGCTCACCAACGTACGCGAGACGAAGCAATTCGTCGCCAACATCGCCACCATGCACCTGTTGGAGAAAATGAACTTCACTTCGGGCGATTTTCCGCGCGAGGAGGACGAGTTCGGGTGGGCCGGCCTGACGCCCGTGCCTTCGGCGAAGGTGAGCCCGCCGCGCGTGGGCGAGGCAAAAGCGCACCTCGAATGCGAGCTGGTGCAGATCGTGGACGACCGCAACACCCACATCGTGCTCGGCCGCATCGTGCACGCGCACGTGGACCCGTCGGTGTGGAAGGATGGGCGCGTCGATCCCAGGCTGCTCGATCCCGTTTGCCGCCTCTCGGGTTCGGGCTACGCCGCGCTCGGCGACCTCGTGAGCGTGCAGCGGCCGCAATGGAAGAACGTGGCGGGCACCGCCGGGCAGGAAGCGATGCCGCAGGCGGCCAGGCGCGTGAAGTAGGAAGCTCGCCTCCTTACTTGATTCCCGCCTCCTTGATCAGCTTCCCCCACTTGGCGGCCGCGGCCTTGATGTAATCACTGAACTGCTCGGCGGTCAGGTTGCCGGGCTCGAGCGCCTGCGACGCGAAACGCTCCCGCATATCGGGCCGGGCGAGTATCTTCCCGATCTCTCCGTTCAGGCGCGTCAGGACCCCGCGCGGCGTCGCGGCCGGCGCTATCACGCCGAAAAACCCCACAACCTCGAAGCCGGGCAGACCCAACTCCGCCACCGTGGGAATGCCCGGAACGACGGATGTGCGTTGCGACCCGGTCACCGCGAGCGCCCGCATCTTGCCGGCCTGGACGTGCGCGTTCGACGCGGTCACGTTCGAGAACATGAACGGTACGTGCCCGGCGAGGACGTCGATGACCGCCGGCGCTTCCCCCTTGTACGGAACGTGCACGAGCTTGAGCCTGGCCATGGTCGCCAGCAATTCGCCCGAGAGATGCGGCGTGGTGCCGACGCCGCCGGAGGCGTAGTTCATTTCGCCGGGCCGCGCTTTGGCGAGCGCGATCAGGTCCTTCACCGAGCGCACCGGGAGCGAGGGATTGACGACGAGGATCAGCGGGCTCGTCGCGCACAACGACACCGCCGCGAAATCCCTCACCAGGTCGGGGTAGGTGCGGTTTTCTATCATCTGCGAGGTCATGAGGGTCTGCGTCGTCATCAGCAACACATGGCCGTCGGGTGGGCTCTTCGCAACCAGTTCGCCGGCGATCTGGCTGCTCGCGCCGGGGCGGTTCTCCACCACTATCGTCTGGCCCAGGCTCTCCGTCAGCCCGGGCGCGAGGTAGCGCGCAACAATGTCCGTCGCGCCGCCCGGGGCAAAGCCGACGAGCATGCGCACCGGTTTCACGGGGAATTTGGGAGCCTGCGCAAGCGCGTTGCCACAACTCGCCGCCAGCGCAAGACCGGCGATCCAGTGTACGAATCTCATGCGGCTCCTTCCGGGTGGGACGTGATCAGCAGGCAATTGGGGATGGGCGCAGGGATCAGGGAATCTGCCGGAGAGCGTTACGAATCTCAGTGCAGATTCGGCTTTTTGAGAAAGTCAGTGCGGTCGGCCGACTTGACCGTGATGTGAAGCACATCGCCGCCGCGCGCGAGGGT
>CAZQJF010000786.1:0-1758 GCA_964593735.1 uncultured Streptomycetaceae bacterium
TTTGCGCAGCGCGCGCACGTCGTTCCAGTTCAGGCTCTCGTTCTTCAGCACGGATTTGCCGAGCGTCCGCGACATGAGGCCGTTCATCACCTCGGGCGGAAAATTCTCGAAGCGCGGCATGCCGCTTGTCAACAACCGGCGCAGGAATACCCCGGCGAACCAGCGCGGGCGGCTCAGCACATCGGGGATGTTCCGGGCGTTGAAATGGATCGGGATCTCGAATCCGTTGCGCTTGTTGTACTCCCGGTTGCTGTTGACCGCGCCGTCCACCGTCACCATCAGCGCCTCGCACCCTATCGCCTTCGCGCGCTCCACGATATGGTGAGAGAGCCCGCGGTCCGACCACATGTAGAGCTGGAACCACAGCCGCCCGCCGGCGCGCTCGGCGATCGTCTCCATCGAGGTCATCGCATTGGTGGCGACGGTAAACGGTATGCCGGCGGCTGCGGCGGCCCGCGCCACGCCGATCTCCCCGTCGTGCGCGAGCAGGCCTGCCGTCCCCGTCGGCCCGACGACGATGGGCAGCGGCTGCTTGCGCCCGAAGAGCGTGACTTCCTGGCTGCGGCCGGACACGTTTACGAGCGTGCGCGGCTTGAGACGTATGCGGTCCAGCGCCGCGCGATTGTTGCGCAGGGCGACCTCGTCCTCCGTGCCGCGGTCCACGAATTCGAACACGCCTTTGGGCAGCCGGCGGCGCGCCATTTCGCGCAGGTCGGCAATGTTGTACGCCCCCAGAGTGTTGTCCGCCACGAAACTACTCCCCGTAAAGACCTCAGATTAGACCAGAACCTGCCTCGGCCGCCAACGCAGAGAACATGCAGGCGCAAAGAGAAAGCTTCAACGCCAAGGACCCAAGGGACGCACTTCCCCCGATCCCGGTCGATGCCGGCATGTGGCTCGCCGGGATTGCGCCGGTCCGCCGCATTCTATTAGGCTGCTGCACGAACTCACTAGAAGCTATTTAAAAAACCTGCCGAGAACGCAACACAAGTCCAGGAACGGACAGGATTGACAGGATGTACAGGATGAAAACGTCTGTGGGCCTTGTGCGGGGGTATCCCGTAAATCCTGTTCATCCTGTCGGTTTTCCGTTTTTGAGATGGTCAGGAGACTACGGTGGAGAAAATGAGTGTTTATGATGCCAAGGCGCATTTCTCCGAGCTCATCGAGCGGGCGCAAAGCGGACAGACGACGGTAATCACAAAACGTGGTCGCGAGGTTGCCAGGCTCGTGCCCGCCAAGGCGGCCGAATGGGACCGTTCGGCCGTGCTCGATGAGGCAGAGGCATTTCGCAAGAGCGTCAGGATCAAGGGGCGGGTGAACATCCGCAAGCTGATCGAGGAAGGGCGCCGTTGATGGCGTTCATTCTCGAACGGATGCAGCCGGTGCTCCATGACACCGCGCTGTCGTTGCCCGATCTACTCGATCTCGCCAGCCGCTATGACGTGACCGCCTACGATGCCTCGTATCTTGCGCTCGCGATCCAGCTCAAGGTGCCTGTTGCCTGCAGTGACAGCGGCCTCAAAGCCGCGCTCTCCCGTGCAGGCGTGAAGCTCGCGTGATGGTTGGCGCATAGCTTCCTGGCTGTCGAAAATCTTTACACCGCATGGGGCGTCAGCGCGAAGTGGCAAGCGCACTGCACCAACTGCGTCTATTCAAGTGCTTGCCCAGGACAATGGCACGGCGGTGCGCCTGCGAAGGTCATTCCAGGGCGATTTCTGGCCGGAAATCTGTCGAGAAATCTTACACTTGCCCCTT
>CAZQJF010000787.1:0-1755 GCA_964593735.1 uncultured Streptomycetaceae bacterium
GGTGCAGAATCCACAGCTTGCCGTCGAGGAGATCGAGCGGCGCGCGGGGGACAAGCGTTTCGTGCAGGTGCTCTTGCCGGTCATGGGTGAGATGATGCTCGGCCGGCGCAACTATTGGCCGATCTACGAGGCGGCCGAGCGCCACGGGCTCGCGGTCGGGATCCACGCCGGCTCGAGCTACCGCTATGCGCCGAGTTCGATCGGCTGGTCCTCGTATCAACTTGAAGATTACGTGCTGCAGTCCGGCGCGTTCGAGAATCAGTTGCTCAGCCTGATTGCCGAAGGCGTGTTCGCCAAATATCCCGCGCTTAAGGTCGTGTTGATGGAAGCGGGCTTCATGTGGTTGCCGGCCTTCCTGTGGCGCGCCAACAAGACCTGGCGCGGCACGCGGGCGGAGACGCCCTGGCTCAAGCGGCCACCGGCGGAGATTTTCCGCGACCACGTGCGCGTGACCATTCAGCCGATCGACGAGCCGCCGCATCCGGGCCAGCTCGAGCGGGTGCTGGAACATATCGGCTCCGACCGGGTGCTTCTGTTCTCCTCGGACTATCCGCACTGGCACTTCGAGGGCATGAACGCCCTGCCCGAGGCCATGTCGGGGGCCCTGGCAAAGAAAATCCTTCTCGAAAATCCGCTGGAGACCTATCCTCGGCTCGGACAGACCGTTTCCGCCAAGGAGCGCCGGCAATGAACGTCACGGTTCGGGAACGAAAGCCGAAAGCCGCCCCGCGCGCCGAGGTGCGCCAGGCGGTGGTCGATTGCGACATCCATCCGGCGACGAAATCGGTGCAGGAACTGTTCCCGTTCATGGCCAAGCGCTGGCAGGAACACGCGCTCACCTACGGCAATCATATCCGCCAGGGGCTTTCCGACGCGCTCGCGCATCCGCGCATGCAACCCGACGTGGCGCGCGCCGATGCCTGGCCGCCCGATGGCAGCACGCCGGGCTCGGACGTGGCGTTCATGCGCGAGCAGCATCTCGACGGCAACGGCGTCGAATACGGCGTTCTCATTCCGCTCGGCAGGAGTGGGGCTTCGCAGCGCAATATCGATTACGGCGTTGCGCTCTGCTCGGCGGTGAACGACTGGCAGCTCACCAAATATTGCGACTTCGACAAGCGGTTCCGCGCCTCAATCACTGTGACGCAAGAAGATCCGGCGGCGGCGGTAGCCGAGATCGACAAGCGTGCCGGTGACAAGCGCTTCGTGCAGGTGCTGTTGCCGCCGCGCACGGTCGAGCCGTTCGGTCGGCGGCGCTATCGACCGGTGTTCGAGGCGGCGGTGCGCAACAAGCTTCCGGTCGGGCTGCATCTCGGCGGGGTCGGCGGGCACCCGTCCACCGGCAGCGGCTACCCAAGCTATTACATCGAAGAGCACACCTCGCAGGTCCAGACCATGCAGGCGCTGGTGACCTCGCTCGTGGTCGAGGGCGTGTTCGAGGAATTCCCGAGCCTGCAAATCGTGCTGATCGAAGGCGGGTTCTCCTGGGTGCCGTCGCTCTCGTGGCGGCTCGACAAGCACTGGAAGAAATTCAAGAGCGAGGTGCCGCACCTGAAGCGGTCGCCGTCCGAGTATGTGCGCGAGCATTTCCGCTTCACCACGCAACCGATCGAGGAGCCGGAGAACCCGCGCCACTTGCGCGACATCATCGATTGGGTCGGCGTCGAGCGCCTGATGTTCTCGACCGACTACCCGCACTGGGACTTCGACGATCCGCGGCAGGCGCTCAATAATGCGGGTTTGAGCGAAGCCGAG
>CAZQJF010000788.1:0-1754 GCA_964593735.1 uncultured Streptomycetaceae bacterium
GACCGGAATCGTGAACGAGAAGGTCGAACCCTCGCCACGCTTGCTCGTTACCGACAGGGTGCCCCCGAAGTGCTGGATGATCTCGCGCGAGATGGCGAGCCCCAGTCCGCTGCCTTCGGGCTTCTGGGTGAGCGTGTCGCCGCCCTGGCGGAACTTGTCGAAGATGACCTCCTGGTCGGCTGCGCTGATGCCGATGCCATTGTCGGCGACGTCCACGCGCAGGAAATCGCCCTGTCGCGACAACGCCACTTTCACGCGGCCGCCCGGCCGTTCGCAGAACTTGGCGGCATTGGACAGCAGGTTGAGCATCACCTGCATCAGGCGGTCGTGGTCGGCGACGATGAGCGGAACTTCCGCGAGGCACTCCAGCTCGAGCTCGATGCTCCGCTCCCTGAACAGCTGGCTTACCGCGGTATTGGAATCCTCCATCACCTCTTTCATGTCGATCTCACCGGAGTGCCATTCGGCGTTGCCGGATTCGATCTTCGCGAGATCGAGCACCTGGTTGATCAGGCGGGTGAGGCGCTCCGACTCCTTGATGATGATGCCGAGGAACTTGGTGCGCTGGACACCGTCGAGCTCCGGGTTGTCGTTGAGGATCTCGGAGAACGCCCGGATCGACGTGAGCGGGGTGCGCAGTTCGTGCGTCACGGTCGAGATGAAATCGTCTTTCAGACGGTCGAGCTCCTGGAGCCTCCGGTTGACGCCGCGCAGCTCGTTCGTCGCCGCCTCGAGCTCGCGCGACTTCTGCTCGAGCTGCCGGCTGTAGGCGAGCACCTGGGAGGCTTCGTCTATGATGTTCATCACTTCGTCGATACCGAGCGGCTCCTCTTTCACGACGGAGGCCACCATGACGCGAGCGGAAGCGCTGCCGATCGCGCCGGTAAGCAGCGACTCGGCGTGGTGGACCAGGTTTGCGTCGGCGGTCAGCGCTTCGAACGACTTCGCGCCGCGGCTCCCCGCGTAGGCTGAAAACGCCTCCCGCGCGCGTTCCGGCCCCAGGAAGCGCCCCAGCAGCAGGAGCAGGTCGTTGACCGATGCGCTGCCGCGCCAGAAACGCGAGCCGGCGGCGGCGGAAGGCTGCTTGAGCGCATCGACGAAGACGGTGGCCTGGCTGTGCTCGGCCGCGCTCGGTCCCTTCAGCAGCGAAACGCCGATGTAGCATCCGACGTTGGCGAGCATGCTCCAGAACAGGCAGTGGGTGATGTCGTCAAGGCCGGACAGGCCGAACAACTGCTGCGGTTTGAGGAGATCGAACCCGGCGATCCCGCTGGACAGGAAGGTGATCGGCAGCCAGCCGGACTTGGCGAAGGAGGGCAGGAGCAGCGTGTACAGCCACACGAGAAATCCGGCGCCCAGGCCACAGAGCGCGCCGTCGCGCGTGCCGCCCTTCCAGAAGATGCCGCCGATGATGGCGGGCGCGAACTGCGCCACGGCCGAAAACGAGATCAGCCCGATCGACACCAGCGCGTAGGCTTCGCCCGCCAGGTAGAAGTACAGGTATCCCATTACCAGGATCAGCACGATGGCGCCGCGCCGGATACCGAGCAGCAGCCGGGAAAGATCGCGGCGTTCCGTGATTCGCAGCCATCGCATGCGCAGCAGCGCGGGCATGACGAGGTCGTTGCACACCATGGTCGACAGGGCGATGGTCTCCACGATCACCATGCCGGTGGCGGCCGACAGCCCGCCGATGAAGGCGAGGAGCGCGAGCCATGGCGCCTGTTGCGCGATCGGGAGCGTCAGCACGAAGG
>CAZQJF010000789.1:0-1750 GCA_964593735.1 uncultured Streptomycetaceae bacterium
AGGAAAGCTCGATTTCATTCTCATCGAGCACGATACCGTGCGACACGCTGATCACGGGCCGAGTGTACGGCGCGCAACCGCGCGGCACAACCGCACCGCACTACAGCACCGCATTACAGTACGTCAGGCCGCGGATTCGGTAAACTTACGCCTGGGTCCGAACTCCAACGGCAGGGTGTCGAGGAAATGACCGTGGCACGAGCACTGATGAAGATGATGGGTCTGCCCGCGGCCTTCGTCCTGTCCGCTTCCGCCCTGGCCCACCACGGCTGGAGCGAGTACGACGTTTCCCAGACGCTGACGGTGACCGGCGTCATCAAGGAATCGGGCTACGAGCATCCTCACGGCCATATCCGGCTGGAAACACCGGGCAAGACGTGGCACATCGTCCTGGCGCCGCCATCGCGCATGCAGTCGCGAGGGCTTCCTCCCGGCGCGCTGAAGCCGGGCAACAAGGCGGCCGTGGTCGGCTATCCCAACCGCACCAAGCCGGAAGAGATGCGCGCGGAGCGCATCATCACGAACGGCAAGACCGTCGAATTGCGCTGATGCAGCATGACGGCGGCGCAACCGGGCTCGCATGGATAGAGCGCTCGGCGCTGGCAACCGCCATGCGCCAGGAACTCTGGCTCTATCCCTCGGTCGAGATTCTTCATATCTGGGGTTTTGTCGTGCTGGTCGGCTCGATTGCCATGCTCGATCTGAGGCTGCTCGGATTGTCGACCCGGATATCGGTGCGCCAGCTGTCCCGCCACCTGCTTCCGTGGACGCTGGGTGCCCTCATCGTGATCGTGCCCACCGGCACGCTGATGTTCATCGCGCACGCGAACGACTTCATCTCCAACCGCGCGTTCATACTGAAGCTGACGCTGATCTTCACCGCGGGGATCAACGCCGCCTTCTTCCATCTCGGGCCGTTCCGCTCGGTGGAAAGATGGGACAGCGGCGTCGCGACACCGCCCGCCGCGAAGTTTCACGCGGCTTTGTCACTTATGATATGGATGGGAGTGATCGCATGCGGACGCTTGCTGGCCTACCTTTGATACCGCGGTTGGGTTACGCGCTCGGCTTTCTCGTATGCGCCGGGCTGATCGGGTTCGCGCTCTACCTGCAGTATTACCAGCACCAGGACCCGTGCCCCCTGTGCCTGCTGCAACGCGTCGTCTACATGGTGTTGATGGCGATCTTCCTGGTCGCGGCGCTGCACGGGCCGGGACCCACCGGCGCGATGATTTACGGCGGACTGCTGTTGATCACGGCCGGTATCGGCGCGGCGATTGCGTCGCGCCATGTCTGGCTGCAGCACCTGCCGCCGGACCGGGTGCCGGAGTGCGGGCCCGGCCTGGAATTCACGCTCAGAAAGTTCCCGCTGTTCCAGGCGCTCGAAAAGATCCTCGGCGGCAGCGGGCAATGCGCGGAGGGGGGCTGGACGTTTCTCGCGCTGACCATCGCCGGCTGGTCGTTCGTGTGGTTCGTATTGCTGGGCCTGTTTGCGGTTTACCTCACCTTGATCAGCCTCAGGCGCGGATGATGATCATCGATTGCGACACGCATTACCTGCCGCCGGACGCCTACGACTACCTGGGCCCGGAGTGGGAGGAAAAGCGTCCCCGGTTCATCTGGGACGACCAGGGCCTGCTGACGGGCGTGGATTTCCCCGGGGCGCCGCCGCCGGTGGCGGGCGCCACCCCGCTCGAGCCGCCCGGTACCGGCGCGCGCTACCGTGGCATGTACTACATGGAGGAACGCC
>CAZQJF010000790.1:0-1735 GCA_964593735.1 uncultured Streptomycetaceae bacterium
CGAGCTGGTTGCCCGCGCGGCGCCCGACGGCTACACGCTGCTGCTCGCCTCCGTCGCGTCGTTCGCAATGAGCCCGGCCCTGCTCGGCAAGGTACCGTTCGATCCGGTGAACGATTTCGCGCCCGTGAGCCAGGCCGTGGCGGTGACGGCCGTGCTCTCCGCGCATCCTTCGATCCCCGCGGCGTCCCTGCAGCAACTCGTCGCGCTGGCGAAGAAGCAGCCCGGCAGGGTCAGCTACGCCTCGCCCGGAACGGGCAGCATTGCGCATCTGGCGTCCGAGCTGTTCTGGCTGACGGCCGGCATCAAGCTCATACACGTACCGTACAAAGGCGGCGGGCCGGCGGTGGCGGACGCCATCGCGGGGCACGTCGATGGCATCTTCAGCCTGATCTCGACCCAGGTTCCGCACATCAGGTCGGGAAGATTGCGCGCGCTCGGCGTCACCAGCGCGAAGCGCTCCGCCGCGCTGCCCGCGGTGCCGACCATTGCCGAGTCGGGCTATCGCGGTTTCGAGGCGAGCGGCTGGCTCGGTTTCGCATTTCCGGCGCGCACGCCCGCGGCTATCGTGGGCCGCATGCATGGGGAAATCGTCGCAGTCCTCGGTCTGCGCGAGGTGCAGACGCAACTTGAAAACCTGGGGCTCGACACCGAGCCGAGCGATCCGGAGAGATTCCATGCCCTCATCCGGACCGATTACGCGCGGTGGGAGAAGGTGGTCAGGGAGGCCGGGCTCAGGGCGCGGTGAATGGATCGCCCGACGCCAAGACCGCCAGGAAAATCAACGACAATAATTGACCGCCAAGGCGCGGAGGGTAGAAGAGGAAGCAGAACAATAGTTGAGCTTGGGCAGGTTTTTCCTGCGGCCGCCTCACCTTGGTGTCGCAAATTGCGACACCAAATTGCCAGCTTCCTTCCCCCTTGACGGGGGAAGGCTAGGATGGGGGTGAGGCAGTGCTCTCCCTATCGACTCCCACTTATCAAAGTCATACGGTCCCCTCGCGGGGCCCGGTTACTCTTTGCTCCAGGCGAGCGCCCATGCGTATGCATCACATAGGCATCAAATGATGTATTATTAGTGCATATCCAATGGAGGCAAGCACCGTGCGCACCACCATCAATCTCGACGACCAACTCCTGAACGAGGCCCAGCGCGTCACCGGGATGAAGGAGCGAACCGCACTGATCCATGAAGGGCTCAAGGCGCTGATCGAGCGCGAAAGCGCCCGACGCCTCGCCCGGTTGGGTGGCAGCGAACCCCTGGTGCGGCCCGTGCCCCGGCGCCGCTCCGAATCCGCATGATCCTGGCCGACACATCCGTCTGGGTGGACCATTTGCGCGCGGGAACGCCGGCGCTGGCGGCCGTCCTCGAGCAGGGCAATGTGCTGGCCCACCCCTTCGTTCTGGGCGAGCTGGCCTGCGGCAATCTGAAGAACCGCGGTGAAGTGCTGAAGCTTCTGGCGGACCTGCCCAGAGCACCGGTGGCCACGGAGCTGGAGGCGCTGGATTTCATCGAGCGTCGCGCCCTCATGGGCCGCGGCATCGGCTACATCGACGTACATTTGCTGGCCTCGGTGGCTCTGGCCGCCGGCGCGCGACTGTGGACGCGGGACAAGCGCCTCGCCGGAGTGGCCGCAGACCTGAAACTGGCTTACGCGGCGGCGTGACTGGTGCTGCGTGACTGATACGGCGTGACTGATACAGCGTGACGGCCTAACCAACACTCTCCCCGCCTCAC
>CAZQJF010000791.1:0-1730 GCA_964593735.1 uncultured Streptomycetaceae bacterium
GTGGCGGCTTCGAGCCCCAGGTCGCGGTACTTGAAGAAGGGGCGCCGGCCGGGCGAGTAAGGCGTCGTGCTGACAAAGGATTTCAGCAGCGTCATGCCCTGCTGCGTCCCGCTTTCCTTCGACCGTTCGGTAGTATCCATCGCGTGAAACCTCCACTTGAGTCCGGCAGAAAGTGACGCTGTAAGAACTCGATCCGGCTGACGCTCGTATCAGCGCGGAGCATCAACCATAAAGTATGATATCGCGGAACCAGGAGCGTATCATGCGCATCGTTCTGATCGGGGTCTCGCACTGGCATACCCCGTTCTATTCCGAACCGGTATTGGCGATGACGGATGCCACGATCGCCGGCGTCAGCGACCCGGACGCGGCCCGCGCGGCCCCGCTGGCCGGCAAGGCGAACTGCCCTGTGTTTACCGACTTTCGGGAAATGTGCGCGAAGCTGAAGCCGGACTTCGCTTTCGTGCTCGGCCGCCACTGCGACATGGCCGATCAGGCCCGCTATCTGATCGACAACCGCATTCCATTCGCGCTCGAGAAACCCTGCGCGGTCAATGCCGCGGAGGCGCATGACATCGCGCGCCGCGCCGCGGCCGCCGGAGCGTTCGCCGCCGTGCCACTGGTGTTGCGCTACTGCCCGATCATCGATGCGATCCGCGAGGTCGCCGCGGGAGAGCAGATCCAGTATCTGTCGTTCAAATTCGTCGGCGGAATGGTCGATCGCTACTACCAGCAGAACGTGGAATGGGTGATCGATCGCGCGGCCTCGGGCGGCGGACCGCTGCTGAACCTGGGCATCCATTTCGTCGATCTCTGCCGCGTGCTTCTGGGCAACGCGAATCTGACGGTGACCGGCGCGATGATGTCCAACCGTGCCGCCGGCCTGACAATCGAGGATCACGCCATCATGTTGATGCGCGGCGGCGGCGCGAGCTGCATGATCGAAACCGGCTACCTTTATCCGGCGCCGAACTCGGTCTTCGACATGCACTACAGCATCCGCACCGAAAAACATTATTTCGCCGCGCGCGACAATGCGCTGCTGGAAATCGTCACCAATGACCGCCAACGGACCACGCGGGAGATGCGGCTGACGAATGTGTTTTTCTACCCGGAGTTCGTCCGCGACACATTGCGCCGGGTGCGGGATGGCCGCCCGCCGATCGCGGACCTGGCGGACAACGCCGCCTGTTTCGCGTTGATCGAGGCAGCCTACGCGATGTCGCCACTCCCGGCGTGATCGACTGCCGCGAAGTCGGTTCATCGTGCGACCGGGGGCGCGGGGGGACGGGAAGGCTCCGAAAGGTTTGCCGGAAGGGGCCCGTCCCCCTGCTCATAGTTCCTCGCGCAGCCTCGCCATGGCCTCCAGATGCCGCTCGTGGTCTCCCGCGAAGCGCAGGACGAAGTAGCGGGCGCCCTCCTGCACGTAGCCGTTGATCCATTCCGCCGCCGCCCCGGCCGAGCCCGAAAAGCAGGCCTGACGCTGCTTCAGGAGGTCGGGGCGCTGGCCGTAATAGGCCGACAGGAAATCGTTGATGCGCTGATCCGCCCTGGCCGCGTTTTCGTCGATGGCAAGCGTCAGGTAGATGGCGGCTTCCAGGGCTTCCGGCTTGCGCCCGGCTTCGCGCGCGATGGCCTGCACCTGGCGCCATTGCTCGCCCCAGCGCTTCGCGTCGGGGCCCGTCGGGAACCAGCCGTCGAAATGCCGCGCGGCCCGCTCCAGCGCAGCC
>CAZQJF010000792.1:0-1729 GCA_964593735.1 uncultured Streptomycetaceae bacterium
AACAATCCCACCACGAATCGCGACAGCTTCACCGTCGACGGCTGGTTTAAGACCGGTGACCTCGGCCAATTCGCGGACGCGGATGGCAATGTCCGCATCGCCGGGCGGAAGAAGGAGATCATCAACCGTGGCGGCAAGAAGTACTTCCCACGCGAGATCGAAGAACTTCTTTATGAACACCCGAAGATCGTGCAGGCCGCGATCGTCGGCGCGCCCGATCCGCGGCTTGGCGAGAAGAACTGCCTGTGCGTGATCATTAAGGAGGGTGAAAGCCTCGAGCTCGACGAAGTGGTGAGCTTCCTCAAGGGCCGCGTCGCCGACTACAAGCTGCCAGAGGCCATCGTGGTTATGAACGACTTCCCGATGACACCGACGGGCAAGATCCGGCGGCCGGAGTTAGTGAAGCGGGTGGCGGGCACGGTGTAGCAGCTCACTTCGACTCCTTCTCTTTGTGCCGGGCTAAGGCTTCCTCGATCGAATGAGAGTTGGTCAGAGAACTTTCCTTTTTCGCTAGCTCCGCCAACTCACGATAGTGACGGTGCAGGACCGCCAGCTCCGCCGACGTCAAATTTTCTACGTCGATCAAGCGGTTACTGGCGCCGGAAATAGCGGCGACGATTTCGTTGAGCTTCAGCTCCAGGGCCTGGGTATCTTTGTTCTGCGTTTGCTGGATGAGGAAGACCATCAGGAACGTGATGACTGTCGTTCCGGTGTTGATGACGAGTTGCCACGTATCTGAGAACCCGAACAGCGGGCCGCTGGCCGCCCATAAAACAATAATCAACACCGCTGCTCCGAACATCCAGGGCTTGCCACTCCACTCGGTAATGGCGTGCGCAGCCTGTTCCCATCTTTGAACAAGAGGTTTGGACTTTTTCTTCATTGGAGCCTCCCAATTTGTGTGCCAACAACTAGATACGGTCAAAGTCGCCGTGCCGTCCTTTGCCGGATGAGAACCGCGACGCACCCGCAGCTCCCTCTGCAAAATGCGCTTCCACGCCGCGCGCCCATTCTTTCTTCAATCCTTCATGTACAGAAACGCCGTGCGCTTCGTACACGCTGCGACGATCTGCCAGGACGGCGGCCTGAGGAAAGCGCGCGATTGATTGCGCCAGCGCTTCTGCAGCCGCACGCGCCGTGCCGCGCGGTACGACGCGCTCGCACAAGCCGATTCGCAGAGCTTCCTCAGCCTCCACCTTGCGGCCCGTCAGAACAATGTCCATGGCGCGGCCGAGGCCCACGAGTCGCGGCAGCCGCACCGTTCCGCCATCAATCAGCGGAATGCCCCAGCGGCGGCAGTACACGCCGAAATAGGCGTCCTCTGCCATCACTCGCATGTCACACCACATGGCGAGCTCCATACCTCCAGCAACCGCAGGGCCTTCAACGGCGGCGATGACCGGCTTTGAAAGTTCCAGGCGCGAGGGTCCCATCGGGCCGCGCGGCGCCGGTGCGGCATCCATAGGAAAAGCCAGGCGCTCGATAATCTCAGTGCGGAACCGCTCACGCTCGCTCAGGGCGCTGGCGTACTTAAGGTCCCAGCCCGCGCAAAATGCGCCGCCCTCGCCGTAGAACACCGCTACCTTTGCCGTGCGGTCACTATCAAACGCAAGAAATGCTGTGGTCAATGCATCGGCAGTTTCAGGATCTACGGCGTTACGGGCATTGATGCGGTCGTTGATGATGGTCGTAACTTCGCCATTCTTTTCAGTTCGTACGGACATGGGCT
>CAZQJF010000793.1:0-1728 GCA_964593735.1 uncultured Streptomycetaceae bacterium
TGGTGCGCCCGGCAGGGCGCACTCACTTGAAGGTCCACTGGCGTGGAGCCTCCGCTACCGGCCGCGCTATCAGTTTCTACCGCGCGGGCTCCTGGCGGTCACAACGTATTGAGCAGCGCGCGCGCGCGCGCCGCATACGGGGAGTTCTTGAGCGCAAGCAGGCCCTCGATCTCTTTTCTGGCACGCGCCTTGTCCCCGGCCCGTGCCAGCGCGACGGCGAGGTGATAGGAAATTTCTTCATGCTTGGGGCTCAGGCTCTTTGCCTGCTCCAGCAGTGCCAGGCCTTCCTTGACCTTCCCGGTCTCGACGAGGATCCAGCCGTAGGTATCCACTACGTTCGGGTCTTTGCCTGCCAGAGTGTAGGCCTGGCGGGCGGTTTCCGCCGCCTTGGAATCTTTCTCGCCGAAATAGCTCATCGCAAGATTGTTCAGCAGCAGCGCATTCTTGGGATAAAGCTGCACCAGCTTTTCGTAATGGCCAGCGGCATCCTTGAACCGGCCCTCGGTTAGATAGAAGTCGGCAAGCGCCTGGCGCGAAAGCGGGTCTTTCGGGTGGGACTCGACCCACTTCTCCAGCCCGGATGTCGCCGCCGCCCCATTCCCGGCGCGCACGCGCGCGATAAAGACCTTTACTGCATTGGCGCCGCTGGCATCCAACGCCAGCGCGCTTTCGAACGCTTTTGCGGCCTCGGCGTTGCGCTTCAGCCGGAGCAGCGCCTCTCCCTCCAGCGCCCACCCGTAGACCGATTTCGGCGCGAGCTGGCGCAACACGGCTGCCGTCTGAATCGCCTCCTTCAAGGCGCCCTGGCTGATCTGCAGCCCGCCGAGAGCCAGCCACGCTTCGACATACTTGGGGGAAAGCTCTACCGCCCTGCGGAAATCGGCCTCGGCGGCCCGGGCGTTCCCGCTCGACTGGTGGGCTGAACCGAGCCGGTAGTGCGCCACCGGCAGCTTGGGCGCGAGCTGAACGAGTTTGCCGTAGGTCTGCGCGGCGGCATTGAAATCGCCACTGCCGAGCTGCGCAGTGCCCAGGATGTCCAGGGCAGCCGAACTGGACGGATTTCGCGACACCGCCTCCTGCGCGTATTCCACCGCCTTAGCCGCGTTGCCGCGCGCGAGGTAGTGCGCGGACAGCCGCCCCAGCGGCTCGATCGCGGAGGGGTGGGCCGCACGGGCCCTCTCCAGAAATCTCACGCCGGCTTCCTGGTCGTTGCGCCCGTATGCGAGCTCAGACAACGCGAGCAGCGATTGAAGGTGTTTCGGATCCTTCGCCAGGACCCGGTCGAAGCGGCGCTGTGCCTCCTCGTTCCGGCCTTCCTTCACGTCGAGTTGGGCCAGGTTGACGACCGCGTTGAAATAGAGCGGATCGAGCTGCAGCGCCTGCTCGAAATTCTTCCTCGCAGCGGCTGTATTGTTACGGGCCATCTCGACCGCGCCCGCGAGGTTGTGCGGGAGCGGACTCTTGGGTTGTTTGGCTGCCAGCTTCCGGATTGCCTCGAGCGCCTTGTCGTATTCGCCCTTGCCGTAAAGCGCCGTGATCAGGACGTAATCGGAGCGAATATCGGCTTTGGGGAGCGCTGCTGCGGCTTCGAGCTCTGCGAGCGCGCGCTCGGTGTCGCCACGCCTGAGTTGAAGGGTGCCAAGGGCTGTGCGCAGGTGCGGGTCCTCGGGTTTCGCCGCGACTGCCCGCTGGTAGAGTCCGCCAGCCTGGCCGAGGCTGCCCGAATTC
>CAZQJF010000794.1:0-1725 GCA_964593735.1 uncultured Streptomycetaceae bacterium
CGGACGTGATCGCCAAGTCCGGGCCGGCGATCATGACGCTGCCTGGCGCCATTGCATCCCCGGGTGGCGTGCCCATCTTCGTCGGTGGCAAGGTCATCGGCGGCGTGGGCGTCAGCGGCGTGCTCGGCGATCAGGACGAGCAGTGCGCGAAAGCGGGCGTGGCAGGAATGTAACGAGGAAGCCTTCCGATTCAGAGAAACGGGGCCGAATGGCCCCGTTTTTTTGACGATCACATTCGGATCGATTGCGCCAGATACTCCCGCCACATGTCCTCGTACACCGCTTCCAGGTCCCGCGTCTGCCGCTCCGTATCGAAGAGCGGCGCCGTCGCGCGGTTTGCCGCGAGCCGCCGGCGCACCGCCGAAAGCACGGCCGGATCGCGGGCGAGCCCGAGCGCCAGCGCCTCGTAGTCCGCGAGCGATGTAGCGATCAACTCCGGCAGCCCGACTGCGTGCAGCAGGCTGCCGGCGACGCGCGAAGCAAACGTCTCGCCACAGCACGTGATCAATGGGACGCCGGCCCACAACGCATCGCTCGCGGTCGTGTGCGCATTGCAGGGAAACGTGTCCAGGAAAAGATCGGCAAGCGCTATCCTCGCCCAGTGGCTCGCGTAAGGCAGCGTCGGCGCGAAGATCAGGCGCCCGGGATCCGTGCCCCTCGCCCGCGCCTCGCGCCGCAGATTCTCCGTTGCGTCGGGATTCGAAGCCCACAGCCACAGCACGCTGCCGGGGACCTCGCGCAGCAGCCGGCACCAGATGCCGAACACTTCCGGCGTGATCTTGTAGGTCTGGTTGAAACAGCAGAACACGAAGCCGCTGTCCGGCAGCCCGCACGCGCTGCGGGCAGGCGTTTCTCCCCGCCCGCGCTTGTCGTCGTTGCACTGGTACGTGACGGGCAGATACCTGAGCCGCTCCGTGTACGCGGCAGCCTGTTCGGGCGGAACGACGAAACGGTCGGCGATGAGATAGTCGATGTAAGGAGCGCCCGTGGTCCCGGGAAAAACCAGGTAGGCGGCCTGCACGGGCGCGGGCCGCAACGCGAGGATGCCGGGGCGGGCCCCACGGTTGTAGCCTTGAGCGTCGATCAGGATGTCGATGCCGCGCTCATGGATGGCGCGCGCGGCTTCCTCGTCGCTCCGCGTTCGCAGTGCCAGGAGATCATCGAGCGCTGCGCGCGCCCGGCCGGAGGGCCGGTTGGACTCCCGTCCGTATGACACGCCAACGATCTCGAAGCGGCTGCGGTCATGCCGCTCGAGCACGCCCACGAGCAGGTGCGTGGTGGCGTGTTCGTCGAAGTGGTCGTGAAGGTATCCTATGCGCAGCCTGCGTCCCGGTTCGCGGGTGAAAGTAAAACCAAAGGCGGGAGCCGGCGCACCGTAAAGGCCCCGTGAATATTTCTCCGCGCACAGCCTTTGCTCGATCGCTGTCGTACCCGGCAGCACCGCAAAGTAGAACGGCGAAACCGAACAGCGCCGGGCCTCGACGACGTAACGCCGTATTTGCGCCGCATCCTCATGGAGGCCGGACCATACGCAGAGGTGCTGCCGCGCGTGCACCAGGTCCGCCAGAAGCTCGATCCGGCCGGGCTGGACCTGGAGCGACCGCTCGATCAACGGGATCGCCTCCGGAAAACGCTCCAGCATGAACAGCGCCGCTCCGAGCGCGGCGCGGGCATCCTGCATGTCGGGCGCCAGGGCGGTGGCGCGCTGCAAGGGTTCCAGCGCCA
>CAZQJF010000795.1:0-1722 GCA_964593735.1 uncultured Streptomycetaceae bacterium
ACCGTGATGGCGAGCACACAGCCCGCGAGCAACGCCGCAGCGAGCGCGCTCAGCCTTCCCGAGGCGAGCACCCACGCGACCAGCGCGATGGCGAGAGCCGCCCAGCGCGGTTCATCCAGCACCACCGCCGCGTAGTTGAGCAGCGGGTATGCACAACATACCGCGATCGCGAGCCCGCGTGCCCAGCGTGACATAGGAACCTATCTCAACCCTGGGCGCGTGATGCGTTGTGGCCAGGACGAGGTGGATGCGAGGCGCACGGCGCAGGCCGGGCTGCCTTCTGAATCAAATTCAGAAGCCAGCCTGTCGATAGGTTCTGGCGCGCTCAGCTTCCCGGCGCCCGGCAAGCTCAATCTGATGCTGCGCATTGTCGGCCGTCGCGCCGACGGCTACCACCTGCTGCAGACGGTTTTCCGCTTCATCGATTACTGCGACACCGTCACGCTGAGCGTGCGCGGGGACGGCGTCGTCACTCGCGTCAATGACGTCGCTGGCATCGCGGCCGATGAGGATCTCACCGTGCGCGCGGCGCGGCTGCTCAAGGCGGCGACCGGGACCGCGCTCGGCGCGGAGATTCTGCTGAAAAAGCGCTTGCCGGTGGGCGGCGGGCTGGGTGGCGGCAGTTCCGACGCCGCGACGGCGTTGCTCGCCCTCAACCACCTTTGGGATACGCGGCTCGCCCGCGAGCGGCTGCTCGCCCTCGCGCTCGAGCTGGGCGCCGACGTGCCGGCATTCGTATTCGGCGAAAACGCGTTTGCGGAGGGAATAGGCGAACGTTTGACGCCGCTGGCAGTACCGGATGATTGGTACCTGGTGTTGGTGCCGCCGGCAGTGGTCGCCACCGGTCAAATTTTCGCCGCTCCTGAATTGAAACGGGACTCAAAACCCATTAGAATGCAAGCCTTTTCGGCCGACCTGGCCGGCAACGACCTGGAAGCCGTCGTATGCCGCCGGTTCCCCGAGGTGGAGCGGCATCTCGAATGGTTGCGCCGTGCCGGCCCGGCTTGGGTGACGGGCTCGGGCGCATGCGTATTTGCCGCTTTCCCGACTGAGAGCGCCGCACGGCAGGTGTGGGCACTGGCGCCGGCCGGCATGCAGGGATTCATCGCGAAGGGGCTGGCGCGCCATCCTCTATGTCATTTTGCGAAATGAGTTTTGCGAAATGAGTGGCAAAAATGAGCGGCTCATCGAGCGGCGTGACCAGGGTATCCGACGAGGTGGCCCGTGAATTCTGACGGACGGACTAACTACATGGGGGGATATTCCCCTCATACTCCCCATGGCCAGGGGGCTGTTTCGGGAAATGCAGACAGCCTGTTTGGGGAAAAACCGGACGCCACTGGGGAGTCGCCAAGCTGGTTAAGGCACCGGATTTTGATTCCGGCATACGTGGGTTCGAATCCTACCTCCCCAGCCAAGCAGGACAGGGGCGGCGAGTGCCGCCCTCACACTAGTGAACGAGAACAGCGGGAATGAACATGCGACCGGAGAAGCTGCAAGCGCGCATCGGCGACAGCGTGGCGCTGGATCGCCTGATGGTGTTTACGGGCAACGCGAATCCCAGGCTCGCCGAGGACGTCGTCAGGCATCTGAATATTACCCTCGGTCGCGCCAAGGTCGGGCGCTTCAGCGACGGCGAAGTGATGGTGGAGATCCTGGAGAACGTCCGCGGGCGCGACGTGTTCGTGCTGCAGTCGATCTGCTCGCCGACCAACGACAACC
>CAZQJF010000796.1:0-1718 GCA_964593735.1 uncultured Streptomycetaceae bacterium
CGGCGAGGTGCAGCGCATCAATCTCACCACCGCGCTCGGCACCTCGCTCACCAACGCGCTGTTCGTGCTGGACGAGCCCTCGATCGGGCTGCACCCGCGCGACATGGGCCGCGTGATCGGCGTCATGAAGAAGCTGCGCGACTCGGGCAACTCGCTGGTGGTGGTCGAGCACGAACCCCAGATCATGCTCGCCGCTGACCGCATCCTCGACCTGGGGCCGGGACCGGGCGAGCGCGGCGGCGAGGTGGTTTTCTTCGGCAAGCCGGCAGCGTTGGCCGCAGCGAGAAACTCCCTCACCGGCGACTATCTTTCGGGCCGCAAGAGTGCCGGCGGAACAGATTCCTCCCGTTCCTTTGATCTCCATAAGGCGCCGCGGATCACGATCCGCGGCGCCTCGGAGCACAATCTCAAGAACATCGATGTGACCATACCGCTGGAGCGCCTGGTGTGCATCACCGGCGTATCGGGCTCCGGCAAGTCCACGCTGGTGCAGGACGTGCTCTTCGCGGCGCTGCGGAAGGCGAAAGGCAGGCCCACCGAGGCGCCCGGCAGGCATGGCGGGCTGAAAGGCCACGAGCGCATCGGCGAGGTGGTGATGGTGGACCAGTCGCAGATCGGGCGCACCACGCGCTCGAACCCGGCGAGCTACGTGGGGGCGTTCGACGCGATCCGCCGCCTGTTCATGGAGGCACCGGCCTCGATCGAGCGGCGCTACACCGCGGGCACCTTCAGCTTCAATGCCGGCAACGGCCGCTGCCCCGCGTGCAGCGGCAACGGCTTCGAGCACATCGAAATGCAGTTTCTGTCCGACGTCTACCTGCGCTGTCCCGACTGCAATGGGCGCCGCTACCGGCCGGAAGTGCTCGAAGTGAAGCTCGAGCCTCCGGCTGGATTCCGGGTTCCGGGTTCCGGGTTCCGGGTTGAAAGCAAATCCATCGCGGACGTGCTGGACATGACCGTAACGGAGGCGCTCGATTTCTTCAGCGCGCACCCCGACGTTCAACGCGTGCTGAAACCGCTCGCGGATGTCGGGCTCGATTACCTGCGCCTGGGCCAGCCCGTGCCGACGCTCTCCGGCGGCGAAGCCCAGCGCCTCAAGCTCGCGGGGCATCTGGCGGAAGCCGTGCAGCGCGGTCCAAACCGGTCACTGGTCACGAGTCACGGGTCACTCTTTCTCTTCGACGAGCCCACGACCGGCCTGCATTTCGACGACGTCGCAAAATTGCTCCGTGCGTTTCGCCAGTTGCTGCGCGCGGGCCACTCCCTCGTCGTGATCGAGCACAACCTCGACGTCATCCGCGCCGCCGACTGGGTCATAGACCTCGGCCCGGAAGGCGGAGACGCCGGCGGCGAGATCGTGTGCGTAGGGACGCCGCAACAAGTTGCGGCGTCCCTTACCTCACACACGGGAAGGGCTATCCGGGAGTATGAGGCGGCACTGGCGAATGCATCACCGGACAGGATTGGCGCAACCAGGATTGAAGAGCCGGAACAACCCAAAGACCATCCCGTTGCAGTTCCCTTCGCCGGCACGGCGAAGTTATCGAATTCTCGGGGCACGAACGCCGAGAATTCGATAAGCGTGCGTGGAGCACGCGAGCACAACCTGAAGAACATAGACGTTACGATCCCCCGCAACACCTTCACGGTGCTGACCGGCGTCTCGGGCTCGGGCAAGTCCACGCTCGCCTTCGACATCCTGTTCGCCGAGGGCCAGC
>CAZQJF010000797.1:0-1713 GCA_964593735.1 uncultured Streptomycetaceae bacterium
CGGGTGAATCACGATGCCGACGTCGGCCACGGAGAGAAACTCCGTGACCGTGTATTTTCCGGTTTCGATGTCGACTTCGACTTCCGCAAACGCGGTACAGAAGGACCGGGTCGTTCCGTCGCGCTTGTAATTGTCCTTCGCAACACCCATGAGCCCCTGCCCGGCCAGAGCCGTCGCGGAGCGCGTCGTCATCGCATTGATGTCTTTGGGCAACTCGTGGCCGTCATACATGCCGCCGAGCTCGATGGCGCGCTTGGCCGCCTGCGCAAGCGTCATCCCGCGACCGCCGCCCTTGCGGTAGACGCGCTCGCCGCCCACTTCGTAGTCCTCGGGTCTCCCGCCGAGATCCTTGGCGGCGATCTGCTGCAGCTTGGTGATCGCGTCTGTCGCGGCCGCGTGCGCCGTGCGCGTATGCGCGTGTATCGTCTGGCTGCCGCCCGAGTTGCAGCTCCACGGCAGGTGCATCGACGTATCGCCCCAGACGATCTCGACTTTCTCCCACGGCACGCCGACCATTTCCGCCGCCACGCGCTGGCAGTCGGAGAACGATTCGGTGCCGAGATTGCCGATTCCAGTATGGACGCGCATGTGGCCGTCCGGCTGGATGATGAAGAGGCCGTCGAAACCAACTGAGCCGCCGCTATACGAACTGATGCCGACGCCGATGCCGCGCACCTTTGACCCGTTGCGTGGCACGCCACGCGCAACACGTTCGTTCCAGTTGAACCGCGCAGCACCCTTATCCAGCGCTTCCTTGAGGAAACAGCTTGTCACGTAGCCGCGCTCGCCTCGTGCATTGGCCGGCCCGTACTTCGCCTTTCCTTCCGGCGCGTTCAGCTTGCGGATCGCCACCTGATCGATGCCCAGCTTGCGCGCCGCTTTGTCGACGATCTCATCCATAATCAGGCAACCTTGAAAGCCGCCCGGCTGGGTGAGCGCGCCGCGCGGCGGCGTGTTCGTGATCGCGGTGATGCCGCGGTAACGGAACGTTTCCGGCTGATACATCAAAGACGCGTACCCGCTCGCCGTATTGCCATCGCCGCCGGGACCGAACGGGCCGCCTTCGGTCACAGTAAACATATCCACCGCGGTCACGCGGCCTTCTTTCGTGAAACCCACCTTCACGCGGCTGTGCATCGCCGGGCGGGCGCGGCCGATCGCATGTTCCTCTTCACGGCTGATACGCATCATCACCGGCGCGCCGCCGAGTTTCTTGGACAGCAGCGCGGGAATGATGTCGGTGATCGATCCGCCGCCCTTCGAGCCATAGCCGCCGCCCGTGTATGCGTTCACCAGGACCACGTCTTCCGGCTTCAGTTCGAGCCAGCGCACGAACGAAAAGACCGCCTGCGCCACGCCCTGCGTGGAGGTGTGGATATGCAGCTTGCCGTTCTGCCAGTACGCCATCGCCGTCCGCGACTCGAGGCACTGATGGCTGACGTTCGCGCTCACGAATGTTTCGTCGAGGATCAGCGCCGCCTTCTTGAAACCTTCTTCGACGTCGCCGAGCGTCCATTCGGGATCGGTGAACGTGGTCACCGGCAACCGGCCTTGTCTGTATTCCTCTACCTCAGCCTCGTTCCACTTCACGTCGATCGGCTCGGGAACGCCAGGCGGTTGGCCCTGAGCGGGCGGTCCGGGGCGTTTCCAGACGTTGCCTTCGACGCGCGGATTCTGTGCTCCCGGCACCAGCGACGCCACGGGATCCACGTT
>CAZQJF010000798.1:0-1699 GCA_964593735.1 uncultured Streptomycetaceae bacterium
CGCCCACGAGGTCGCCAGGTCGGCGGGCCACTGGAACCGGAAACTGCGTACGCGGAAGGGTGCGAGCGCGGAAGCTCGCGCGGTAGTGCTCACGATGCGCCGATCACCGCAGGCTCGGGAACAGGCTGAGCGCCGTTTCTCCGAAAATCCACGCCTGGTCTTCCTGGCTCAGGAACGCCAGCGCCTTCCTGGATTCTTCCAGCCGTTCCTTCACCCCGCCGAACTTGGGGTGTGCCGGGTAATTGGAGCTCCACATGATGCGCTGGGCGCCGAACACCTGCACCAGCCTGGCATAGAGTTGCTCCGGTGTGCCGCCGCCGTCCCGCGCCGCGGCGATGTTGTTGATCGCGGTTTTTATGTAGACGTTCGGGTTGTCCGCGAGCGCGAACAGCGGGTCGAGCTGGCTGTACGCGGGCGGGGCGCCCACCTTGTGTCCCCAGGAGTGCTCGACTGCTACCTTGACGCCGGGGTAGCGCTCCATGGCTTTCCTGATCTTGGGGAGCTCTTCGATACGATCGCCGATCTGCAATGGAATCCCGAGCGTTTGCATCTTTTCCCACAACGGAAAGGTAGCCGGGTCTCCGAGCGAGCTTGCCGGCAGCCGGCCGCGCATGAAGCGCAAACCGGTCACGTCCTTCTCCTCCACCAGCCGGCTCAGCTTTTCCGGCGAGGTCTTGTCCATCGGATCGAGCACGATGACGCTGGTAAAACGGTCCGAATGCGCGAGCGCTGCGTCTATCGTGTAGCGATTGTCGTACTCGTAGACGAAGTAGGCCTGAACGAGCGTTGCCTTGGCGATGCCCGCCTCATCCATCAGCGAGATGAGCTTCTCGGCCGTCGTCAGCGGCCACTCCGTCTGTCCTATGTCGGTGATCGACGGTATGGAGCCGGCGCGCGCCGTGTCCCTGATTTGTGGATACTTCCTCCTGTCGTCGGTGAATACGTGCACGTGCGTGTCTACGATGACCATTTCAGTCTTTCGAGTGATGGGTGATGGGTGATGAGTGATGAACGGGACGGGAACACACGTGATTCATCACTGCTGATGCGCAAGGAAATGGGCCAGCGCCCGGATGTCTCCGTCCGGCACCTGGTACAGCACGGCATTCATGCTGGTATCGCCGCCCGCGCGCTTGTTGTCGCGATAAGCCTGCATCGCCGCGACGAGATAGTCTTCCCGCTGATTGTCGA
This sequence comes from uncultured Streptomycetaceae bacterium, assembly GCA_964593735.1. Classification (GTDB taxonomy): domain Bacteria; phylum Pseudomonadota; class Gammaproteobacteria; order Burkholderiales; family SG8-41; genus SG8-41. The sequence goes on from CAZQJF010000798.1 coordinate 1,192, forward strand.
GGCGCGGGACCTGCTTCTGGCCGCGGAAATCCGGGAGATGACAGCTGCCGCAGCCCATCGCTTTTGCCACCTCCGCGCCGCGCGCGCGCAGCTTCGGATCCGGCTTGCCGGTGCTGCGCGGCGGCGTCTGGCGCGAGAAGTACGCGGAAAGGTCGGTAAAGTCCCGGTCGGTGACGCCCTTGAACAAGCCCGCCATCTGCGGCACGTCGCGCAGGCCTTCCCGGAACAGGAACATCTGCAGTTCCAGGAACTCAACCTGCTGGCCCGCGAGGTGCGGCGTGCCGGCGAGCGGCGCGCCTCTGGGCGTGCCGTGACAGGTTTCGCAGGTGGCGGCCCGGGCCGCGGCACGCGCCGGGTCGCCCCTCGATTGGGCGAGCGCAGTGCCGCTGAATAGAACGATGCCGCACACCAACAGGCTGCTCCGAATGGAGCGAAACGGCACGCGGCCCGGGTAGAAACGCGGGAGATAGCGCGGGGAGTATCCCCTCATTCCGTTACCGCCAAAAAA
>CAZQJF010000799.1:0-1698 GCA_964593735.1 uncultured Streptomycetaceae bacterium
AGCCCTGCGCGCGCAGCTCGTCGAAGAGCTCCGCCTGCTCGCCCTTGCGCCCGGCGATGAGCGGCGCGAGGATCATGAGCCGCGTGTCGGGCGGCAGTTCCATGACGTGATCCACCATCTGCGAAACGCTCTGCGCCGAAAGCAGTATCTTGTGCTCCGGGCAGTGCGGATCGCCGATGCGCGCGTAGAGCAGGCGCAGATAGTCGTGGATCTCGGTAACGGTGCCGACGGTGGAGCGGGGGTTGTGGCTCGTCGCCTTCTGCTCGATGGAGATCGCCGGAGAGAGTCCCTCGATCAGGTCCACGTCGGGCTTTTCCATCAACTGCAGAAACTGCCGTGCGTAGGCCGACAGCGATTCGACGTAACGGCGCTGGCCTTCGGCGTAGAGCGTGTCGAACGCGAGCGAGGACTTGCCTGAGCCGGAGAGCCCGGTGATCACGATCAGGCGGTTGCGCGGGAGATCGACGTCGATGTTCTTGAGATTGTGCGTGCGCGCGCCCCGGACGCGGATGAACTCCGCCGCCGTCGGCAGGTTCCTTTGCTCGATCTCCGGACCTTCACTTTGCGGCCCGGTCCGTAGCGGTACCACGCTGATTGCGCTGGGATGATGCGCGGCCATGAACTCTCGCGAGGTGAAAATAAAAGTAAACCTGTTAATATACCGAAGTTCCTCGCCTTTTCCCAACCCCCTTGATCCCTTCTCGTGTGTAGCCAGCCTGCGGCGGGCCGCAGATTATCCGGGCGCTCCCGGCTCGAGCTCAACCGCTGGCTGCCTGCCGCTCGCGATCCCGGTGGATCCGCGTAATGAAGCGCCCGGATCGCATGAGCGCGGAAGAATTGCGCGCGGCCATCAGCCTGTCCAGCATCTTCGGGCTGCGCATGCTGGGAATGTTCGTGATTCTTCCGGTCTTCGCGATCTATGCGGAGACGCTGCCGGGCGGAGACAACCTGACACTGGTGGGCATAGCCATAGGGGCCTACGGGCTCACCCAGGCGATGCTGCAAGTACCCTTCGGCTGGTGGTCGGACCGTTATGGCCGCAAGCCCGTGATCTACGCCGGGTTGGCGATCTTCGCCGCCGGCAGCTTCGTCGCGGCGCTCGGAACGAATATCTACGTCGTCATCGCGGGGCGCACCTTGCAGGGCGCGGGAGCGATCTCGGCCGCGGTCATGGCGATGACCGCCGACCTCACGCGGGACGAGCACCGCGCCAAGGCGATGGCGATGATCGGCTCCACCATAGGCGCGTCGTTCGCGATCTCCCTCGTTCTGTCGCCGTGGCTCAATCGCGTGATCGGCGTGCCGGGCATATTCGTGATGACCGGCGTGCTGGTGCTTGCGGCCATGGGAGTGGTGTACGCGCTGGTGCCCGATCCGCCGCAGCAGCGCCAGCGCGACCGCGCGGGCGGCATCGAACAATTCCTGCGGGCGTTCCGGGATCCCCAGCTTGCGCGGCTCAACTTTGGCGTGCTGGTGCTGCACGCCGTGCTGATGGCGCTATTCATCGCCGTGCCGCTGGAACTGCGCGCGGCGGGACTGCCGGTGGATGAGCATTGGGCCGTCTACCTGCCGGTCATGGCCGGGTCGTTCGTACTAATGCTCCCCGCGATACTGGGAGTGGGAAAGCCGCGCCGTTTCAAGGGGATATTCATCGCCTCCATCGCGCTGCTGCTGGGCGTCCATTTGCTCCTGCCGTGG
>CAZQJF010000800.1:0-1694 GCA_964593735.1 uncultured Streptomycetaceae bacterium
GGCTACACGCTCGACGAGCTGAAGAACGAGATCACGGGTGGGGCAACGCCCGCATCGTTCGAGCCGACGATCGATTACGTGGTGACCAAGGTGCCGCGCTTCGCCTTCGAGAAGTTTCCGCTCGCCGACGACCGGCTGACGACCCAGATGAAGTCGGTCGGGGAGGTGATGGCGATCGGTCGCACGTTCCAGGAGTCGTTTCAGAAAGCGCTGCGCGGGCTGGAAGTGGGGGTGGACGGCCTCAACCAGCGCACGCGGGACCGTGAAACGATAGAAACGGAGCTGGGCGATCCCGGCCCGGAGCGCATCTGGTACGTGGGTGACGCGTTCGAGAACGGATTCACCCTCGAGGAAGTGCACGAACTCACCCACATCGACCCGTGGTTCCTTGCCCAGATCAAGGAGATTGTCGACCTTGAGATGGATCTCGACGATCGCAGTATCGCCGACTTCGACGCCGTCGCGATGCGGGAACTCAAGCGCAAGGGCTTTTCCGACCGCCGGCTCGCGCACCTGTTCAAGACCGGGGAGAACGAAGTCCGCGCGCGGCGCCACGAACTGGGCGTGCGGCCGGTTTTCAAACGGGTCGATACCTGCGCGGCCGAGTTCGCCACGGCCACCGCCTACCTCTACTCGACCTACGAGGAAGAGTGCGAGGCCCTGCCCACGTCGAGGAAGAAGGTGATGGTGCTCGGCGGCGGGCCCAACCGCATCGGCCAGGGCATCGAATTCGACTACTGCTGCGTGCACGCGGCTCTTGCGCTGCGCGAGGACGGCTACGAAACGATCATGGTCAACTGTAACCCGGAGACCGTTTCGACCGATTACGACACGTCGGACCGGCTCTATTTCGAGCCGCTGACGCTGGAAGACGTGCTCGAGATCGTGCATATCGAACAGCCGCTGGGCGTGATCGTGCAATTCGGCGGGCAGACTCCGCTCAAACTCGCGCGCGACCTCGAGGCCAACGGCGTGCCCATCATCGGGACGACGCCCGATTCGATCGACATCGCGGAGGACAGAGAGCGCTTCCAGAAGCTGCTCACCAGGCTCAAGCTCAAACAGCCGCCCAACCGCACGGCGAGAAGCCCGCAGAAGGCCCTGGCAGTGGCCGAGGAAATCGGCTACCCGCTGGTCGTGCGGCCGTCGTACGTGCTCGGCGGGCGCGCGATGGAGATCGTCTATCACCAGAGCGATCTCGAACGCTACATGCGCGAAGCGGTGAAGGTGAGCAACGACAGCCCCGTGCTGCTCGATCGCTTCCTCAACGACGCGACCGAGGTCGACGTCGACGCAGTGTGCGATGGCAGGCAGGTCGTGATCGGCGGCGTGATGGAGCACATCGAACAGGCAGGGGTGCATTCCGGCGATTCGGCGTGCTCGCTGCCGCCGTTCTCGCTGTCGCAGGCGCTGCAGGACGAGCTGAAGCGCCAGACCGTCGCGCTCGCGCACGCGCTGAAGGTAGTGGGCCTGATCAACGTCCAGTTCGCGATTCAGAAGAGCGATGAGGGCGACGTCGTTTACGTCCTCGAGGTCAATCCGCGCGCCTCGCGCACCGTGCCTTTCGTTTCCAAGGCGACCGGTGTGCCGCTCGCCAAGATCGCGGCGCGCTGCATGGTGGGTAAGACGCTCGCCGAGCAGGGCGTGCAGGCAGAGGTGGTGCCCGGCTATTACTCGGTGAAGGAAGCGGTGTT
>CAZQJF010000801.1:0-1684 GCA_964593735.1 uncultured Streptomycetaceae bacterium
TCGTCGCCGCGGAGGGATTGCGGCTCGCAACGGGCGCGCTCAGCTATTGCGGCCATTGGATCACGCCGGAAGGCGCGGTGCGCCGCTACGACACGCGGTTCTTCGTTGCCCTGGCGCCCGAGCACCAGGTCGTGGAGCACGACAACCGCGAAGCCATTGCGCACGAATGGGCGCGGCCCCAGGAGTTGCTCGACCGCTGCCGGCGCGGCGAATGCACGCTGCGCACGCCAACCCGCCACACGCTGGAGCGTTTCGCAAAATTCGATTCCGCCGCGGCCCTGATCGCGTCGCAGGAAGTGTCAGGGAACGTACCCTCCATCACGCCACGCATCACGCGCCAGGGGCGCGTGGTGGTCCCGGGGGAGACGGGCTACGAGGAAGCGGCAAAGGCGGAGGGACGCGGGAAATGGAAGCCTTAGCGCCGTTCTCGATCTCTCAGCTTGCGAGCTCCGGGCCGGGAGCGCCGGTCGATGTTCATCGCGGGGTGCCCGAACGGCGCTAAAATTTTTTCTGGCGGCCGGTCCGCGAAAAGAGAAAGGAAAGCTTTGATGTCGACACCTGAAAAGATAGTCCCGGGTAACGTCGTTCAGGTGAACGACTTCGTCACACGCATCACCGCGCCAAACCCGGGCGTGATGACGGGTCCGGGTACCAATGCCTATATCATCGGCCGGGAAGACGTTGCGCTCATCGATCCAGGTCCCGACAGCGCGGTGCACTGCGCGGCACTGCTGCAGGCGGTCGGGAAGCGGCTCAAGTGGATACTGTGCACCCACACCCACCTCGATCACTCTCCCGGCGCGCGGGCGTTGAAGGCGGAAACCGGCGCGGAGCTGCTCGGATTCGGCGCGGTGCCGGACGACGGGCGGCAGGATACGGGTTTCGCGCCCGACCGCGCGCTGCGCGACGGCGACATACTCGCGACGCGGGAATTCCGGCTGCGCGCCGTGCACACGCCGGGTCACGCGTCGAACCATCTCTGCTACCTGCTGGACGAGCGGAAGTTGCTGTTCACCGGCGACCACGTCATGCAGGGCTCGACGGTGGTGATCTCGCCGCCCGATGGCGACATGACGCTGTACATGGAATCGCTCGAACGGCTGTTCGGTCTCGACGTCGTGGCGTTCGCGCCGGGACACGGGCACGTAATAGGGCAGCCGCACGACGAGGTGCGCCGCCTCATCGCGCACCGGCTGAAACGCGAGCAAAAAGTTGTCGACGCTCTCGTTGCCGGAAACGCCGCAACGCTGGACGAATTGGTGCCTCTGGTCTACAACGATGTCCCGCAGGCCATACACCCCGTCGCGCGCCGCTCGCTGCACGCGCATCTCATCAAGCTGCGGCGCGATGGACGGGTTACCGGGGATAACGACGCCTGGCGCCTGGTCGCCTAGCAGCCTGCGGAACTCACAGCTCCGGCACGCTGCTAGCGCTCGCTCGACGCGAGAGGCCGATGAAGCGTGACGAGCAGCTCGCTGCCCTGTATCTCGATTTCATGGGGAGCGGGCCTGGCGAGCTTGAGTATCAATCGAAGGCGGCTGGCCGAAGGTACGAGCTGAATGCTGCGCAACTCGCGCTGGCCGACTTCCACGGTCTCTTTGCCTGACTCGTTCACCGTATCGGCGAAGTCCAGCGTGAGGGTTGCCGCCGGATGGTAGCTCTTCAGCACCGGCGGCCGAACCTG
>CAZQJF010000802.1:0-1684 GCA_964593735.1 uncultured Streptomycetaceae bacterium
GGTACCAGTTGCAAGGGGCAAGGCTCAAGGTACAACGCCCAAACGTTGTTGAACCTTGAACCTTGTAAGCCTACTTCCCGTTGCGTAGGGAACACCACCGCCGACGCAGAGTTTCGACGAACACCACATCAGCACGCGTGCTGAAAAGCCCCACAGGGGAGTACCCGCGCCGCACTGCCAGCGCGAGAGCGTAGGCCATCAGTACTACGGTGAGGGTGGTGTTCTGCCAGCTAGTAAGCGGCCATTGCCCGCTCCAGGCGAACGTCAGCTCGTCGGACAGGGGCGCAAGGTAATGGATCGGCCAGATGGCGGTTTCGCCGCCGCCGCGCGAGCCCAGCAGGTCTCCCAGCAGGTGCAGGTGGTAGGAGACGAAGACCAGGCATGCCGTGCGCCATCGCTCGGTGGCAAAGCAGGCGAGCAGCGCGGCGCACGCCAGCGCGCCGGGCAGCCCGTGCAACAGCAGATGGTGGAAACGGTCGTACCATTGCATCGTCCAGTCGAGCAGCGGGGCGACTGCATCCACGATCAGTCCCAGCCCGTCGAGGTCAGGCACGACACTCGCCGCGGTGATCAGCACACGGTCGCGCGGCGATTTCGTCGTATGCTCCGCGAGCGTCCAGCCCATGAGCATGTGGGTGACGATGTGCATGGATATCCTCCCCGGGACTCGATTACCCCGATTAGAACCCACTGGGGTAAAGTTGGCAAAACGCAGCGCGCCGCGATAACGGATCGTGACGACGCGACAGTTCGCAACGGGAGGGTCCATGACCACGAGGGACGAGGAACTAGTGAGGGCGGCCATAGGGCCTCGAGCGGCGTATTACCTCGAAAAGTTCGAGAAATTCGAGCGCGAAGGCGACGGCTGGGTGGCGACCTGGAACTGGCCCGCTTTCTTCTTCAGCAGCGCCTGGTTCGCGTACCGCCGGATGAGCGGCCGTTCCTGGCTGAACTTCTTTCTGCCGCTTCCTTTTGTCGTGCTGATGCTTGACCACGCGATGGGGAACGAGCTCCGGCTTCTAATCGGGACCGCTTATCTTGCGCTCGCTTTCGTGGCCATCCCGCTATACGCGAACCAGCTTTACTACAAGCATTTGCAGCGACTGATCGCCCGCGCGGCAGCACCCACCGGCGATGAGAAAGCGAAGGAACGGCTTCGCCCGCCATCCTTCACTTCTGGGGTCGAAGCTTTCCTGACGGCGATACTCGCTTTGGTCATACCGTATTTTCTCCTCGTGGCCCCGGCGGCGTACGACAATTACGCGCCGCGCTCAAGAGTGTCGGAAGGCGTTTCGCTTGCTACTTTGCTGAAGAGCCCCATCGCTGAATTTTATGCGGAGCACAAGCGGTTTCCGGATGCGCGGGAGGCGGAGAAGTTCCGCATTGACGGCGGCAAGTACACGCAGTCCGTCGCCTACGACGCCGGGAAGCGGATGATCGTGGTTACGATGGGCGACCGCTTCAAGGGCCAGCGCTTCGCGATGCGCGCCGAGGAGAAAAGCGGGACGATCTCGTGGACCTGCCGAACGATCGACCTGGAGCCCAGATATCTTCCGGCAATGTGCCGGGAGTAAGCTGGTCACTGGCTTGCTGGCTGCCTGACCAGCCCCAGCTCGGTCATGGCTGCCTTCAGCGCGACGAACTCGTCGTCCAGCCATTTTTTCGTGTCCGCAGCGCCCTTGAA
>CAZQJF010000803.1:0-1680 GCA_964593735.1 uncultured Streptomycetaceae bacterium
ATCAGCAGCAGCAATACTGCGGTTCTCGCAAGCTGGCCGATGCGCACGATCGATCGCTCGTCCGGGCTCAACTCGGATTCCAGTTTCCTGCGTTGTTCCGGTGTGATCATCGTAGCCTCCGTTGGTTGTGCGGATGGCGGAAATCGCCTGTCCGATGGAAGCCATTCTGGTGAAGTGCGGCAGGCGGCGCGACGTCATGCGGCACACGGTTGTTGCGTAATATTCACACGCGTGCGATACGGCACAAGGCTATTGCGACATTTTCACATTCCCGGCGGATTGCTGATATTCTCCCGCTGGCGATCGGACTACAGGGGAGACTAACGATGGAAAGCGGTTTTTTGAATGCGGGCAGGCAGGCTGCCCAGACGCTGTCGCTCAATATGAAGCTGATAGCGCAGCACGAACTCGCGGGCTTCGGCGGCATCGGCGAAGGCTTCACCATGCAGGCGACGAAGGATGGCCGGCGCATCATGTGGATGGCGCACGAGTCGGCCCCCAAGAACTTCACCGGGGTGGACGTGACCGATCCGCGTAATCCCAGGCTGATCGTGCAGACCGATCTGCCGCACAACGACGTTCGCTCGAATTCGCTCGACGTGGTCGGCGATCTCATGATCGTCGCCTACCAGGTACGCCGCAGCGGCGGCGTGGTCAACGATCCGAACAAGATCAAGGCCGATCTCGAACTGGGACTCAAGCCCGCGGGCATCGACCTCTTCGACATCAGCAAGCCGGAGCAGCCCAGGCTCATCTCGCACTTCGACGTATCGGGCCCGCATTCCCTCGGCGTGCATTGCCTGTGGTTCGTGGACGGAGAGTACGTGCACATGAGCTCGGGTGCGCCGGATCACAAGCCGCGGAACCCCAAGGATCACCAGATCTACAGGATCATTGACGTGCGCAATCCGTCCAAGCCGGTGGAAGCAGGCCGGTGGTGGTATCCGGGCACCCGTGACGGAGATCCTGAGCCGCCGGTGCCGCGGCACCCCAAGTTCGACGGTGGTTACCGCCCCCACAACATCATCGTGTATCCGGAGCGGCCGGACCGCGCCTACATGGGCTATATCGACGGCGGAGCGGTGATACTCGACATCAGCGACAAGTCACGCCCGAAAGAGATCACGCGGTGGCGTTACTCGCCGCCGCAAAACGGCATGTGCCATACCGTCATGCCGATTCTGAAGCGCGATCTGCTGATCGTGTCCGACGAAAGCAACAAGGACGACGCCCAGGACTGGCCCAAGCACACGTGGGTCGTCGACGCGCGAACCGAAACCAACCTGGTGCCGATCGCTACGCTGCCGCTGCCGCCGGTGGAAGTGTTCGGCAAGAGAGGCGGGCGCTTCGGCTCCCACAACATCCACGAGAACTATCCCGGCCCGTGCTCGTGGCGGTCGGATACGATCGTCCTTGGCGCGTTTTTCAACGCCGGCGTGCGCGCCTACGATACCTCCAACCCGTATCAGCCGCGCGAGGTGGCCTACTTCGTCCCCGGAGCACCCAAGCTCTCGTCCAAGGGCGCGATACAGATCAACGATGTGTTCTGGGACGACCGCGGGCTGGTGTACGCCGCCGACAGATTCAGCGGCGGACTGTACATACTCGAAATGTCGGTATGACGCCATCCCAACCCTTCTCCCGGGCAACGCCCAGGCGTTGCCTCCCTCACCCCCTACC
>CAZQJF010000804.1:0-1678 GCA_964593735.1 uncultured Streptomycetaceae bacterium
CGGAACTTCGGCCCGTATCGCCGCGTTCAGCACGAGGATATCGATGCGGCCGAACCGGGCGATGATGCCCTGAACCATCGAGTTCACCGCCTCGGCGTTGGTGACGTCTGCGAGAAAGACCGCGGATCGTCCTCCGCCCGCGCGAATTTCCTCCGCGACTTTTTCCGCCTCTTCCCGGGAAGTGCGTGCGTTGACGGCCACGGTGGCCCCACCGCAGGCGAGCGCGCGCGCGATGGCACGCCCCAATTTGCGCGAGGCGCCGGTGACCAGCGCCACCTTGCCTTCGAGTTCACTACCCGGGAGAAATGCGCCTATCGCAGCCATGCCGGTCTCCTTCACTGCAGCTCGACGCCGGCGGCCTTCAGCGCCGTCTTCCAGATCGCGAGCTGGTCCTTCAGATAGGCCGCGAGCGCTTCCGGCGTGGACGATCGCGGGACGAAGCCGTGCTTCAGCATGGCCTCCCTGACCGACGGCCTGGCCAGAACCGCGACCATCTCCTTGTTCATGCGCGCGACAATCTCGGGCGGCAGACCAGCGGGGCCGACCAGGGCAAACCACGGGCCGATCGGGAGCTTGGGCTGGCCCGCCTCCGGGAATGACGGCACGTCGGGCATCAACCGGCTGCGCTCCTGGAGAGTCGTCGCAAGCGCTCTGAGCTTTCCCTCCTTCACGTGCCCTGCGACGTTTGTAGGGGTGCCAAACATCAGATGGACGCGGCCGGACAGCAGGTCGGGCATGGCGTCGGGCTCCGACTTGTAGGGGACGGCGTGCATCGCGATGCCGTTGTTTACCGCGAACAAAGCCGTCGCAACGAGGGCGTACGTGTTGCCGGCCGGATAGTTGAGCGCTTTCGGATTGGCCTTGGCATGGGCGACCAGCTCGGCGATCGATTTCGCGGGCACCGACGGGTGCACCACGATGAAGAAAGTATTGTCGCCGATGTAAGTCACGGGCGTGAAATCCGCCATGACATCGTACGGCGGCTCCTTTCGTATGTTAGGCACGACGGCGAGCGGACTGTTCGTGCCGAAGAGAAAAGTGTAGCCGTCGGCGGCCGAGCGTTTGACCTCCAGGGCCGAGAGGGCGCCGTCGGCGCCCGGCTTGTGGACGACGACGACAGGCTGCCCGAGCAACTGCGACAGGTCCTGGCCGGCTATGCGGGCGAGGGCGTCGGTGGCCGAGCCCGGTCCGAACGGGATGACGAACCTGATCGGCTTCGTCGGATAGGGCTGGGCGTGGATCGCAGCCGGCGGCACGAACAGAAACGCGGCAATCAGGGTGGAGAGCAGTCTGTTCATGGCCAAGCTCCTCTGAAAAACGGGTTGTTTTATGGCGTCCATCAGTTGGTCCCCCTGCGTTGATCGATTGTAGCCGTCTCATTCGGATTATCCTTGAGCGGACACAAAGAGGAAACTGAGGGGGAACCTGATGTTCGGCCGGGGCAAACTGCACTACGCGTGGATCGTAGCCGCGGTCACGTTCGTGACGCTGCTCGTCGGGGGCGCGACCCGCGCGACCCCCGGCCTCCTCATCGTGCCGCTCGAGAGCGAATTCCAGTGGTCGCGCGCGACGATCTCGTTCGCCATCGGCGTCAACATCCTGCTCTACGGTCTGATCGGTCCGTTCGCGGCCGCGATGATGGAGACCTTCGGCGTGCGCCGGATGATGCTCGGCGCGC
>CAZQJF010000805.1:0-1677 GCA_964593735.1 uncultured Streptomycetaceae bacterium
CGGCAAGGGCTGCGCGCAATCGCTGCGCGGACTGGGCGCGATGGTGTGGGTCACCGAGATCGACCCGATCTGCGCGTTGCAGGCAGCGATGGAAGGCTACCGCGTCGTGACCATGGACTACGCCGCCGACAAGGCCGACATCTTTGTCACCGCGACCGGCAACCTGCGCGTCATCGCCCTCGATCACCTGAAGCGCATGAAGAACAACGCGATCGTCTGCAACATCGGGCATTTCGACTCGGAGATCGACATCGCGGGCCTCAAGCAGTACAAGTGGGACAACATCAAGCCGCAGGTGGACCACGTGATTTTCCCGGACGGGAAACGGATCATCGTCCTGGCGGAGGGACGGCTGGTGAATCTGGGCTGCGGCACCGGGCATCCGAGCTTCGTAATGTCCAACTCGTTCACCAACCAGGTGCTCGCGCAGATCGAGCTCTACGGAAATACCGGCAAGTACGACAGGAAGGTCTACGTGCTGCCCAAGCAGCTCGACGAGCGCGTGGCCCGGCTGCACCTGAAGAAGCTCGGGGCCGACTTGACCGTGATGACGGAAGAGCAGTGCCGCTACGTCAGCATGAACGTCGACGGACCGTACAAGCCCGATCACTATCGGTACTAACTGCGTGAGGAGTGAGGCGAGAGGGGTGAGGAGGAATACCGGATGCTCGCTCGCCTAACGCCTAACGCCTGACCCCTCCCGTCTCATGCAATCCCAGAGCAAATTCCCGCGCGCCTTCAGCTTCGAATTCTTTCCGCCCAAGACGCCGGAAGGAAAGGCGAAGCTGCGCGAGACCTGGAAGCAGCTCGGGCAGTTCAGCCCGAAGTTTTTCTCGGTCACTTTCGGCGCCGGCGGTTCCACGCAAGCGGGCACCCTGGACACCGTGCTCGAGATCCGCGCAGCCGGCCATCAAGCCGCGCCACATCTCTCGTGCATCGCTTCCTCGCGCGCGGATCTGCTGTCCCAGATCGAGCTCTACAGGACGAACGGGATCCGCCACGTTGTCGCCCTGCGCGGCGATCTGCCCTCGGGGCAGGCCGCCAGCGGGGAGCTGCGCTACGCCAGCGAGCTGGTCCAGTTGATTCGCGAAACGACCGGCGACTGGTTCCAGATCGAGGTCGCCTGCTATCCCGAGTACCATCCGCAGACGCGCCAGGCGGCCGACGAGATCGTGAATTTCAAGCGCAAGGTAGACGCCGGCGCCGACTCGGCGATCACGCAGTACTTTTACAATACGGATGCCTATTTCCGCTTCGTGGAGGCGGCCGAAGCCGCCGGTGTCACTGTCCCGATCGTCCCCGGCATCATGCCGATCGGCAACTTTTCCCAGCTCGCGCGATTCTCCGACGCGTGCGGGGCCGAAATCCCGCGGTGGATGCGCCTGCGTTTCGAAGGCTACCGCGACGACAGCGCTTCGATCCGCGCGTTCGGCCTCGATGTGGTCACCCGCATGTGCGACGACCTGCTGCGGGCGGGCGCGCCGGGACTGCACTTCTACACCCTCAACCAGGCCGGACTGACTTCCACCATCTGGCAGCGGCTCGGCCTTTAGGGAACCTCTGAAGAAGTCATCCTCGCGACGGCGGGGATCCAGTAACGAACGGAATCGCCTGGATTCCCGCCTGCGCGGGAATGACGACTCCCCGGTTGTTCAGAGCTTCCTTAGGGGGAACGGC
>CAZQJF010000806.1:0-1677 GCA_964593735.1 uncultured Streptomycetaceae bacterium
GTGGGTCTTGATCGAAGTCGCCGGACCGTCGGAAATGATGATCGCCTTGCCGTTCTTGTCATGCCCGGTCACGACGCGCCGGATTTGTCCAGGTTCTGGCATTTCACTCCTTTCCTTCAGTGTAAATGCGTGACTGATGAGGTGTGACTGATAATTCGTGACTGGTGATTCGTGACTGGCAAAGCGTGCAGTTTAACGATTGGACACGCCCTATCAGTCACGCGCCCGAGCGGCGGATGATTTCGCCCCGGCCCGGTTTCGATCCCGATGCCGGACATGATGGGTTCAAATTACTGATTACTGCTCCCGACGTATTGTATGTCTTTCGAGAAATCTTTCTGCGGCGTGGCGTTGAGGCGGCGGTTGTCGATAGTCTTGTCGATCGCCTCGACCTGCAGCAGTTCCAGCACCTCGTCTCCCGCTTTCTCGAACCAGTAGTAGAAACCGCGCGGAATGTGCACGCCCTGCAGGGGCCCCAGGTCGGCGAGGAGCACGTCGTCCTTACCGTAGAACCTGGCGCGGCCCTTGAGCACGATCCACACGCCGTCCTGCGCGCTGTGCGCGTGCAGGTTGTTCTCCCCGCCTTCCTTCAACACCTGCACCGTCGAATAGATGATGTCGCTGCGGCACAGCCGCACGATGCTCTTGGGCTTCTGGAGGTCGGTCGGGGACTCGTAGCCGAACAGCGTGGCCTTGAGCGCCTTGCCGTTGCTATCCTGCGTCAATGCTTCCGCCGTTGCGGCGATCGGGCTGTTGCCTTGGGTGATCATGGGTTTCTCCTTTGCTTCGTTAGCACCAAAAAATATACGCCGCATGCCGGCACCCGGCAAATCGCCAAAAGCATTTCTATTCCTAAAGCGGCGGTGGGTCGGCCGCCATCGCCGCTTCGGCGAACCGCATGTCCACGCAGTCCTCGTAATCGAATTTCCTGGTGAGCAACCCTGCCGCGAGGCCCGCGTCGCGCAGCCATTCGAAACCTGCGCGCTGCAATATGGGGGTCCGGTTCCACAACCCCAGCGACTTGTAGTTGCGGTAGCAGGCGGTCAGGAGCGGCAGGGGAACGTCGGGGAGATAGGACGCGAGGAGCCCGGCCAGGTCGCGGCCGTCGTGGGTAGCTATCCACTCGAGCGTGCGATACATCGCGCGGCACATCTTGAGCAGGACCTCGGGGTTGCGCTCGGCGAAATCGCGCGTCGTATTGAGCGTGGTGTAGGACACCGGGCCGCGGCTCGCCGCGGCGTACCACACGTGCGCCGATCCTTCGTGCACCAGGCTGGCGCCCAGAGGATGGAAGACCTGGATCACGTCTGCCTCTCCCGATCGCAGCGCGGCCACGTTTTCCGCCATGGTGCGCTGCGCGGTGACCTGCAGGCTCTCCGGCGCTATTCCCGCCAGACGCAGGTCCTGCTGCAGGCACATCCATGGCGTCGGCACCTCGCTCACCGTCGCCAGCTTCCTGCCGACCAGATCGTCGAGCCGGAAGCCGGGCCTGGGCTCGCGCGCGAGCAGGAAGAACGGATCGCGTCCGACCGCCTCGCAGAACGCGACCGCCGCGGCGCGCGGATTCTTCTCGAGCGCGATCATCAGCCGCAACGGCCCGCCCCAGGACACGTCGCCATCGCCGGCGATCAGCAACCGCGCTGTCTGCGCCGCATCCCCCGACATACGGAGGTTGAC
>CAZQJF010000807.1:0-1666 GCA_964593735.1 uncultured Streptomycetaceae bacterium
AACCCGGAACCTGGAACCCGGAACACCCGGAACCTGGAACCCGGAACCTGGAACCTGGAACTGTTCGCTACCAACCGCCGGATTGCAGCCACTTGTCCACCTGATCGAGACGGTCCGAGCCCCAGAACGGCTCGCCGTCGATCACGATGTAGGGCGAGCCGAACACGCCCCGCTCTATGGCGGCGTCCACTTCGGTCTTGAGCCGCTCCTTCACCGCGGGCTCGTTCAACGCTTGCGTCAACTCTTCCTTGCCGACGCCCAGCTTGGCGGCGACGTTGCCGGTCACTTCCGGGTTGGAAATATCGCGGTCCTCGGCGAAGTAGGCGTGATAAAGCGCCTGCGCCAGCTTTTTCGCGAGCGCCGGATCCCTGTCGCCGAGCCAGTAGAAGGCGCGGGCGGGCGCGGTGCTCGAGATCGGGAATCTGGCCGGCATCTTGAACGATACCTTGAACAGGCGCGCGCTGCGCGCGAGGTCATGCGCCGCGTAGCTGCCCTTGAGCGGTATGGTGGGCAACGGCTGGCCCCCGGTGATCTTGAAAACCGCCCCGAGCAATATCGGCCGCCACGTCACGGTGCGACCATGCCGCGCTGCAAGATCTTCGATTTTCGTGCTCGCGAAATAGCCATAGGGGGAGGAGAAATCGAAGTAGAAATCTATGGGGTTCGCCATGCCGGAACTCCTCAAACGGGTGATTCGTTCCTCGTTTCTCGTGATTCGTCCAACCGACTGACCAAACGAGCAACGAGTAACGAGCCACGCTTTTCAAACGATGCGCTCCAACGCGATCGCGGTAGCTTCGCCGCCGCCTATGCACAGTGCAGCGATGCCGCGTCTGGCGCCGTGCCGTTCCAGCGCCGCGAGCAACGTCACCATGATACGCGCGCCGGATGCGCCCAGCGGGTGGCCCAGCGCGCACGCGCCGCCGTGAACGTTCACCCGATCGTGGGGCAGACCGAGATCGTGCATCGCCGCCATCGCGACCACCGCGAACGCTTCGTTGATCTCGAAGAGATCGGTGCTTTGCGCGTTCCATCCGGTTTTCTCGAAGAGCTGGCGGATCGCGCCGACCGGAGCGGTGGTGAACCACCGGGGTTCCTGCGAATGGGTGGCAGAGCCTGCGATGCGCGCCAGCGGTGCGATGCCGCGGCGCTGCGCCTCGGAGAGCCTCATGAGCACCATGGCTGCCGCGCCATCCGAGATCGAGCTCGAGTTGGCGGGCGTCACCGTGCCGTCTTTCCTGAACGCGGGCTTCAACTGGGGGATTTTGTCGAAGTTGGCCTTGAGCGGCTGCTCGTCGATCCCGACCATCGTCTCGGCCTTGCCCCCGGCGATCGTCACCGGAACGATTTCCCGTGTGAAGCCGCCGTTCCTGATCGCCTCCTGCGCGCGCATCAATGAAGTGATGGCGTAGCGGTCCTGCGCCTCCCGGGTGAACTGGTATTTCGCTGCGCATTCCTCCGCGTAGGCGCCCATCAGCCGCCCGCGGTCGTACGCATCTTCCAGGCCGTCGAGGAACATGTGGTCCTTGACCTCGCCGTGGCCCAGCCTCAATCCCGCGCGGGCCCTGGGCAGGAGATAGGGCGCATTGCTCATGCTCTCCATGCCGCCGGCAATTATCACGGTGTGGGCGCCGCCGACTGCAATGATGTCGTGCGCGAGCATGGC
>CAZQJF010000808.1:0-1662 GCA_964593735.1 uncultured Streptomycetaceae bacterium
TCACGCCCGCGCGCGCATCGATTGACCGCAATCGATCGTGACGATGGTCCCGCTGATGTACGAGGCCCGGGCCGAGGCAAGATAGACGACCAGGTCCGCCACTTCCGACGGCCGGCCGGAGCGCTTGAACGGCAGCGTTTCCGCCGCCTGTGTCTGTATCTCCTTCCATCGCGATGCATCGCCAAACTCCCTTGCGGCCCGCTCCTTCAGATGGTCGATCTGGCGCTCGGTTTCGATCCGTCCCGGGTTCACGCCCACCGCCCGGATGCCGTGATCCACGCTCTCGGCTCCCAGCGCCCGCGTAAACGCCATGAGCGCCGCGTTGCCGCTGGTGCCCGCGATGTAATCGGGCCGGTGGCGCTCGCCGGCGACGCCGATCACGTTGACGATCACCCCGGAGCTGCGCTCGCGCATGCGTTGATAGATCTCGCGCGTGAGGTTGATGAATCCGAACACCTTCAGGTCCCACGCGTGCCGCCACGTCTCGTTATCGACCTGCGTAAGACTGCCGCTTGGAATGGCGCCCGCGTTGTTCACCAGTATGTCCACGTCGCCGCACGCTTTTCCCAGTGCGACGACGTTGGGCGTCTTGCCGAGATCGAACGGGTGCACGAAAACTTCCGTCTTGTGCTGCCGCACTATCGCGTCGCTGGCCGCCTTGAGAGCGGCTTCATTGCGTGAAGCGATGTGCACGCTGGCGCCTTCGGCCGCGAAGCCGTGCGCGCAGGCAAGGCCGATTCCCTTCGACGCCCCGGTAATCAATACTTTCCTGCCGCGAAGGTTCAGATCCATGATTTCCCCCCTCGTTACGTTGGTGTTTTCAGCCACAGATATCTGTGGCCAGGTCTGCTTTTCGTTCTTGACGAGGTTTTAGCTCCCGCGAAATACCGGCGCGCGTTTCTCGACGAACGCCCTGACGCCTTCCTTCGCGTCCTGGGTATCCCTGCAGATGCCCTGGGCGAAGGTTTCGAACTCCAGCGCCGCGCGCAGATCCGCGTCGTGATTGTGAATCGCGCGTTTGGCGAGCTGGATTGCCACTGGCGGGCCCGCCGCAATTTTACCGGCGAGCTTGCGGGCCTCGGCCATCAATGTTTCAGGGGCGACCACCGCGTTCACGATGCCGAGCCTGAGCGCCTCGGCCGCATCGATCGTCTCGCCGGTAAATATGAGCTCGCAGGCCTTTGCGGTGCCTACGACGCGCGGCAGGAACCACGTTCCACCCCAGTCCGGGGCGAGCCCCCGCTTGACGAAGGACTGGGCAAACTTCGCCGCGGTGGATGCGATGCGCATGTCGCAGGCCAGCGCCAGGTTCATTCCGGCCCCCGCGGCCGCGCCGTTGACCGCCGCAATGACCGGCTTCGGGCAATCCCGCATGGCGAGGATGACGCGGTCACGCACCGGCGACAGCCGGTCTTCCGCCGGCCGCGCCGTGCCGGCCTGGTCACGCTCGCTCATGGACTTGACGTCCCCCCCGGAGCAAAAGCCCCGGCCGGCGCCCGTGATCACCAGCACCCCGACGTTGGGGTCGCCAGCGGCCTTCGTCACGGCATCGTAGAGGTCGTCCCGCAGCGTGTCGCCCAAGGCGTTCAGCCGCTCGGGCCGATTCAAGGTGAGTGTTGCGATCCGGTCCTGCACGTCGTACAGCAAGCATTTGTAGGTCAT
>CAZQJF010000809.1:0-1659 GCA_964593735.1 uncultured Streptomycetaceae bacterium
GGGGCACCGGGCGAAAAGCCGGCAGCCCGGGTCCCGGCCCTCGCGCCCGGCGCGGGGACGGATCGCGCCGGGGAGTGTCTGCCGTGGTCCCGCGCCCTGCCTGCAGGTTACGTCCCGGTGCGCGAAGCGAAAAACCTGGCCCTGCTCGGCCGCTGGCCGCTGCTCGACGACAAGTTGCCGGCCTGCCTGCCGGTGAAGCTGCTCCTGGCGATGCTGACCTCATCCACGCAGAACCCCCAGTACCAGGGGCGATGGGCATACCACCACTCAACCAGGACGCTGGCCTTCGAGTTCCCCGCGCCGGTGGCTGGAGCGCGCGGCAGAGGGGGTGATACCTGGCAGATCGAGCTGCTCGGCTGCCGGAGGGGCGCTCTCTATGGCCGCGATCGCAGGACGGTAGCCTATACCCTGGAATACATCGCGGCACGCGGAGATGCGCAGGAGGCGAAGCGGGTTGCCGCTGGGAGACAGTCATGAGCCGGCACGCCCGAAAACAAGTGCTATGCGGCCCGCAGGAGGACCCGTCCGGGCAGGACGACCTCAACGGCGGGCCGGACGACCTCGACAGCGGGCTGGACGACCTCCTCAGCGCAGCAAGCGATTTCGACGCCGATGCGCTCGAGCTCGTCGCCGACGTCCGGCGCTTCCACCTCGATGGCGACGGCTGGGGAGCGTGAGTGACTATGTGCGCTAGCGAACGGACCTGACCCGATCCTCCGTATAGCCTGACGCGTACTTATCTTCTCAACTTCGCGAACGGGAAACATGACCAATGTCATGCTTTGGGTACTGGCGGGAGGGGCCGCGGGCTGGATCGGCTATTCCTTGATGGGATTCAACAAGAGTCGAGGCCTGCTGATCTCGATCCTGATCGGCATGGTCGGTGGATTCTTAGGGGGAAATGTCCTCGCGCCGATGTTGAGCGCCGGCGTCGCGGTCAACCCGGGTGACTTCAACCCGTTTCCGCTGCTCATCGCTTTCGCCTTCGCGGCGGCGTGCCTGATCATCACCAACATGATTCACAAGCGCTTCGGCTTCTGATCCCCGTGAGCGAACAGAACGCCGGAGAGCAGCGAGCGGCGGCCGCGGTCGACGTGATGCCGATGACCGGGTTCCAGGAAGTGTTGCGCCGCAGCGCGCAGTTTTTTCGCCCCCGCACCGCGACCGCAGACCCGCTCGCCGAAACGGTGAAGAAAATCGAGCAGAACCCCGCCACGAACCAATCCCGCCTGATGACCCGCATACTGGCCGGGCTGACCTACCAGGAAGGCGAGTTCCGGATCGCCGAGGCGTCCTCCCTCGATGCGGATACCCTCTTCAGGGCCATCACCCTCATGGACGCGTATGCCGCCGGCACGCCGGCGCGCGAGGAATGGATACGCGCCGTTGCCTCGGCCAGGGCCGCGCAACTCGCCGCCGGCGGGTAGCAAAGCGCTTCGGTTTCGAAGCGTATCGCCGCGCTGGGCAGCATCCCGATCGGAGGAACCCCGGAGCAGTTCGCCGAGCACGTGCGCAAGGAAACCGCGATTCACGCGCGCACGGCCTGGTGATCAGGTCGTTTCAGCGTGCGCCGCAGGACCAGCATGGCCAGCGCGCAAACCGCGACGAGAAGCAGAACACCGATTGCGGCGACGTAATAAACCGGGCTGCACTCGTGAA
>CAZQJF010000810.1:0-1659 GCA_964593735.1 uncultured Streptomycetaceae bacterium
CGGCTGATTCGAGAAATTTGCAACGTCGTCCGTTATAATCGCGCGAGCCGAGCGGCGTACCGCCGCATTTGCGCCGCTCGCCCTCACCCCTATCCCCTCTCCCGAAGGAGAGGGGCATGGATAGGTGCGGAAAGTGTTGTTCCGCACAACGTGTGATGGCGCCGATTATGTCTCCCGCGTTTCTCTCAGGTCTCAACGAACAGCAGCTCGAAGCCGTCACGCTACCGCACCAGTCCGCGTTGATCCTCGCGGGGGCCGGCAGCGGCAAGACGCGCGTGCTGACTACGCGCATCGCGTGGTTGATCCAGACCGGGCAGGTGCACCCCGCGGGGCTCCTTGCCGTCACTTTCACGAACAAGGCGGCGAAGGAGATGCTGACCCGTATCTCGGCCATGCTGCCGATCAACACGCGCGGGATGTGGGTAGGCACTTTTCACGGCCTGTGCAACCGACTGCTGCGCGCCCACTACCGTGAAGCGAACCTCCCGCAGCTCTTTCAGATCATGGATACGCAGGACCAGCTCGCGCTCATCAAGCGGCTGCTGAAAAGCCGCAATATCGACGAGGAGCGCTTTCCGCCGCGGCAGGTGCAGTGGTTCATCGCGGCCAACAAGGAGGAGGGTCTGCGCGCGCCGCAGGCCGAGGCGCACGACGAGTTCACGCGGCGCATGGTGGAGATCCACGCCGCCTACGACGCGCAGTGCCAGGCGGAAGGCGTGGTGGATTTTGCCGAGCTGCTGCTGCGCTCCTACGAGCTGCTCTCCCGCAACGAGATTCTGCGCGATCACTACCGCGCGCGCTTCCGCCACATCCTGGTGGATGAGTTCCAGGACACCAACCGCCTGCAATACCAGTGGTTGAAGCTGCTGGCGCGGGCGCCGGCTCGAAGCACCACTCCTCCCACCACCCCGTCGCCGCCCGGAGCCCCGGCCGTTCTCGCGGGAAATGCGATCTTTGCCGTTGGCGACGACGACCAGAGCATCTACGCATTTCGCGGCGCTTCGGCGGCAAACATGCAGGAGCTGCAGCGCGACTTCATGATCGAGCGCGTGATCAAGCTCGAGCAGAACTACCGCTCGCACGGCCACATCCTGGATGCGGCCAACGCGCTGATCGGGCACAACCGCCGGCGGCTGGGCAAGAACCTGTGGACCGTGGAAACCAAGGGCGAGCCGCTCCGGGTCTACGACGCCGGGACCGACATCGACGAAGCGGGTTTCATCGTGGACGAGGTGAAAACCCTGCGCGCGGAAGGCGTGGCGCTCAACAACCTCGCCGTGCTCTACCGCTCCAACGCGCAATCGAGGGTGCTGGAGCACTCGCTGTTCACCGCCGGGATGCCGTACCGGGTTTACGGCGGGTTACGCTTCTTCGAGCGGCAGGAAATCAAGCACGCGCTCGCGTATCTCAGGCTCGTCGCCAACCACGACGATGACGGCGCGCTCACTCGCATCATCAATTTCCCGGCGCGCGGCATCGGCGGCCGCTCGCTCGAGCAGTTGCAGGAAGCGGCAAAGGAGCGTGGCGGCAGCCTCTGGGCGGCGGCGCTGCGGAAGGCGGAAGGAGGAAGGCGGAAGGCGGAAGGAGTCGAACCGCCGGTACAGGGTCATCCTTCATCCCTGGTCTCCGACCCCGGCCCGACTCGCTCCATCGAGTCGG
>CAZQJF010000811.1:0-1654 GCA_964593735.1 uncultured Streptomycetaceae bacterium
TGTCCATCCTGTTAATCCTGTCTCCCCTGGATCGGCTTAAGGTAGTGCCATTCGTTATCAGTCACGCTTTCCCGAGGGCGGCGGAGCCGTACTGGCCCGCACCACAAGCTCGACCGGCAGCTCCGTGCGCAGCTCGACCGGCTGACCCGCCAGAAGCGAGAGCAGATGCTGCGCTGCCAGGGCGCCCAGCTCCGCGGCCGGAAAGTGCACCGTCGTCAGCGCCGGGGTGATCATGGCGGCGATCTCCATGTCGTCGAAACCCGTGACC
This sequence comes from uncultured Streptomycetaceae bacterium, assembly GCA_964593735.1. GTDB lineage: Bacteria > Pseudomonadota > Gammaproteobacteria > Burkholderiales > SG8-41 > SG8-41. The sequence goes on from CAZQJF010000811.1 coordinate 269, forward strand.
GAGATCTGACCGGGCACCCGGAGTCCGCGGTCGTGGCACTCGGCGAGCGCGCCGATCGCGAGAACATCGTTGCCGCAGATCACGGCGGTAGGCGGGACTCCTCCTGCATCGAGCACTTCGCGCAGCCCGTCGCGACCGGCCGAGAGCATATAAGGCTTCTCCACCAGGCGCTGCGGCGAGAGGCTGAGCCCGTGCCCGGCGAGCGCTGCACGCACGCCTTCCAGCCGCTCCCGCGCACGCTCGTTGCCCGCGGTGACACCGGAGATCATCGCGAGCTCGCGATGGCCCAGCTCGAGCAGGTGGCGCGCGATGTGGACCCCCGCAGCGCGGTTGTCGAACCCGACGCACGGATGGCGCCCGCTCGTGTCGAGCGCCCACGTCAGCACGTACGGAATCTGGTGCGTCTCGATCATCTGCAGCAGGCCGGGATCGTGAGTCGTCCCGAGCAGCACCAGGCCGTCCACGCCGCGCTCGACCAGGGTGCGCGTCAGGCGCGCTTCGACTCCGGCATCGAATTGGTGGCTGGCGATGAGCAGCATGTATCCCGCCTCGTCCAGCGCCTTCTGCAGCGCGTGGACGGTGTTGGCGAAGATCGCGTTGTCGAGCGTGGGAATGATCGCGCCCATGGTGCGCGTGCGGCGCGAAGCGAGCGCGCGCGCCGCCCCATGCGCGACGTAGCCCAGCGTCTCGACCGCCTGGTTGATACGGGCCGCCGTCGCCGGTTTCACTTTGTGCGGAAGACTCAAGGCGCGCGAGACCGTGGCGCTGGAGACCTGCGCCGCCCGCGCCACATCGGCGAGCTTCGCGGTCTTCCTGGATGAACCTCGTTTCACGGCATCGCTGTTGCGAAGTGGACTGAGCGAGGAACTACCTGGAAAAGCAAAGAGCGCGAATTAGCCACAGATACACACAGATAAACACGGATGCTGTCCAGGGCGACAGCCACTGTCCGAAGCAAATTATCTGTGTCCACCTGTGTCCATCGGTGTTTATCTGTGGCTTGATACAAGCTCTTGAGACGACCTCTTGGTTTCCGAGGACACTAGCAATTCCCGGGGCCCGATGCAAACGCTTTCATCAGGTCCGACCAGGCAAGCTGGTATGCTGCGCCTGTTCAATGTTCCGGGTTTCAAGGTCAAGGGTCCCGATTCCGGGCGCAAAGTTCTGCGTGATCGCACACGACTCAACATTCGACTTGAACCTTGAACCTTGAACCTTGAACCTTGAACTTTGAACTTTGAACTTTGAACTTTGAACCGCATGCCCGAAACCTACCACGTCCGCGTCACCAAAGACTACCTGGTCTTCAGCGCTGCCCACTTCATCACCTACAACGGCAACATCTGCGAGCGGCTGCATGGACACAACTATCGCGTCGCCGCGGAG
>CAZQJF010000812.1:0-1652 GCA_964593735.1 uncultured Streptomycetaceae bacterium
ACCCGGAAACGGGTGCCCGTCCCGGGGCTGCTCTCCACGCTCACGCTTCCGCGGTGGAGGTCCAGCGATTTCTTGACGATTGCGAGCCCGAGCCCGGTGCCCGTGATGTTGCCGACGTTGCGCGCCCGGTGGAAAGTCTCGAAGAGCCGCGGCTGGTCCTCGGGAGGAATGCCGATGCCGTTGTCGTTCACCTCGAACGTGGCCTCTTTCGCCTGAACACGCACGCGAAGCTCGACCGTGCCGCCGGCGGGCGTGTACTTGAATGCATTGGACAGCAGGTTGGCGAGCACGTGCCGCAGCAGTTTCTCGTCCACGCGCACCGGTCCGCGGTCTCCTTCGTAAGAATACTCGAGCGCGTGCCCCTGTCCCGCCGCGAGCCGCATCTCGCCTGCGAGTCCCTTGCAGAACGCCCCGAGATCGGCCGGCGCCGGCGAGAATTCGATCATGTTCGCTTCGGCCTTGCCGATGGTGAGCACGTCGTCGAGCATCTTCGTCATGCGCTCCACGCCGTTGCGTATGCTGCGGTAGAGGTCCTCCTTGTCCTCGGGCGGCAGCCGGTCGGCGTAATGCTGCAGCAACTCGGCGGAAGACAGTATGGTGGCGAGCGGCGTGCGGAATTCGTGCGAAGTCATCGAGACGAAGCGCGACTTCAGCTCGTTCAGTTCGCGCTCTCTCGCGAGCGCCCGCGCGGCGTCCTCCTCCGCGCGCTTGTGATCGGTGATGTCGAGGTGCGTCCAGATCGTGCCCTTCTCGAGATCGTCGGGATCCACGTAGTTCCCGTAGATCTGGCACCAGATCAGGGTCCCGTCCTTGCGCTTCTGCCACCGTTCGGTCACGCACGGCCGCCCCGAGGCAAGGATACGATATGCCGTGTAGCCGAACGCTTCGTAGCTCTCCCGGTCGGGAAAATGCATGAGCGTGAGTTCGCCGATCAATTCCTCCCGCTGGTAGCCCAGCATGCGCGCGAAGGTCTCGTTGACCCACCGGTGGCGGCGATTCACCGAGAACGAGATCCCCACGAGCGTGCTCTTCAGTATCACATCGCGCTCGGCCAGCGAGCGCTGCAAATTCTGCTGCAGTTCCCGGTTCGCGGTGATATCGACGTTGGTCCAGACCGAGCCGCGCTCGGGGTCGGTCGGGTCCACGGCTCTGCCGGAGATCTGTACCCAGATGTGCGAGCCGTCCTTGCGCGCCATCCGCTGCTCGGTCACGTAGGCATCGCCCGGCTTGATCATCGGGTAGCCCGTGGCGCCGAAGGCCTCGAAGCTCTTCCCGTCCGGGTACAGCGCGGAGGAGAGCTGGCCGATCAGCTCCTTGCGCTCGTATCCCAGCATACGGGCGAACGTCCCGTTCACCCACAGCAACCGCCCGTCCCTGGCGAGCGCGATACCCACCAGCGCGCTTTCCAGCACTTCGCCCTCGAACAGGGTCCGCTTGAGTTCGTCGCGCAGTTTGCGATCGGTGGCGGGAGCTTCGGTGGTCATGCGATCGGCGGGGGATTATCGGCTATTCTATACCCGCGTCATGAAACCCTACATCTCTGGCGTGCTGCGGGAGCTGGCGGACGGCGAGTTTCATTCCGGCACGGCGCTCGCGCGTACCCTGGCCGTTTCGCGCGCCAGCGTGTGGAACGCGATACGCGAGCTGGAGGC
>CAZQJF010000813.1:0-1646 GCA_964593735.1 uncultured Streptomycetaceae bacterium
GGCGCCGCCCGCTGGCGATGACGCTCGACGGCGCTTTTTACTGCATGCAGGCCTGTCTGCCGGCGATGCTGCGCGCGGGCGGGGGTAACATCGTCACGCTCGGCGGATTGAGCTCGCTCTCCGGCGCGAAGCGCAGAGTACATGGCTCCGTCGCAAAACACGGGTTGCTGGGCATGACGCGGGCGGTGGCGCGGGAATTCGGCGAACACAACGTGCGCGCGAATTGCGTCGCGCCCGGGCGGATGAACATCGAGCACCGTCCCGACCGCACGGCGCAGCCGAACGCCGAGGCCATGATTGCGCTGGGCCGCAAGGGCGAGCGCGAGGAAGTCGCGGCTGCGGTACGCTTCCTGTGCGGCCCCGGCGCCAGCTTCATCACGGGGCAGACCGTGTACGTGGACGGCGGGCAGTTCATGCACTAGAAGCCATTTCAGAAAACCTTGATTGACGCGCAGGTCAAGATAAAGAACAGACAGGATGGACAGGATTTACAGGATGTTTAGCGACTTACCATCCTGTTCATCCTGTTAATCCTGTCGGTTTTGCGTTTTTGAGACCGGTTCTAACAAGGGAGTGCCTCATGGACTCATGCTGGAGGTGTTTTGCGGCGCTCGTGGTTTCGTTCCTGTTCGCGGCAGTGGCATGCGCCCAGATTCCGCAGCGGTCCACCACGGCTCCGATGCGCATACTATTGCCGGTGGTTCCCGGCGGCACCACCGATCTCCTCGCGCGCCTCATGCAGCCCGCGCTTTCCGCCGCACTGGGGAAACCCGTGATCATCGAGAGCCGCCCCGGCGCGGGCGGCAAGATCGCATTGGACATCGTCGCGCAGGCGACGCCCAACGGGAACACGCTGTTCTTCGGTCCCGTCGGCGCCATTGCGATCAATCCCGCGCTGTTCCGGAACTTTCAAGTCGATCCGGTCCGCGACCTGACCTGCCTGAGCATCGTGGCGGACGGCACGGCTGCACTCGTCAGCCCCGCCTCGATCCCGGCGAAGACCGTCAAGGAGTTCATCGATTACGCCAAGGCTCGCCCCGGGCAACTCAACTTCGGCGCCGCCAATCCGTCTAGCCCCGCGCGCTTCGGCATGGAGATTTTCGCACGCCGGTCCGGCATAGAGCTCGTCGGCATCATGTACAAGGGTGCCGGCGACGTCGGCACCGCCGTGCTGACGGGTGAAGTCGCGATCACAATCGTCGCATTGACCCCGGTGCTGCCGCACATACGTTCCGGGCAGATCAATGCGCTCGCCGTGCGCTCACCCAATCGTTTCGATCAGTTGCCGCATGTGCCGACCCTGCGCGAGCTGGGATACCCCGAACTGACGCATTCGACGTGGCAAGGCATGTACGTTCCGGCGCGCGTTCCTGCGCCGGTCGTGAAAAAGCTGCACGAGGCGATCGTCAGGATCGTCGAAGAGCCGTGGCTGGCCGAAAAGCTGAAGCCCACCGGCGTGGTCCTGCTCAAGAGCGGCTCGCTCGCGGAATGCGCCGCCTTTACGAAGTCACAAGTGGAGTTCTGGGCGAAAAGCGTGAAAGAAATGGGGCTGGCCGGCAGCATGTAGTAAGTCGTATCCGGGTCGGACCACGCTAGCAGCCTGTCGGACTTGAAGTTCCGACAGGCTGCTAAATGCAAAACCGCCC
>CAZQJF010000814.1:0-1645 GCA_964593735.1 uncultured Streptomycetaceae bacterium
CTTGCGCGCGAGGACCGGATTTCAGCCTTGAACTTAGCGCAACAATGAATTGAACTTAGCGCAACAATTGCCTTGCCGTCGCATGGCCGATAATACCTTGATTCACGATGGTTCCCGCCCCCTGGCCGCGAATTCGCATTTCTGGCCGGGCCTGCCGCAAATTTGCTATCCTTCGTCCATACCATCGCTTCATTTGTCACTCGTTGCCACTCATTTGCCGAAAAGGCGGGGCCAACCATGAAATACCGCAAGAACGAAGCCAAGGAATACGCGAAGAAGATACTGCACGGCGTGTGGACCGCGCTGCCCACCACTTTCACGAAGGACGACAAGCTGGACGAAGCCGGCATCGCATCCAACCTGGAGCATTGCATCTCCAGGCTGAATCTCGCCGGCCACTATTGCATCGGCAACGTCGGCGAATTCTGGTCGATGACGAACGAAGAGCGCATGCGGGTGGTCGAGATCAACGTGGCGACCGCCAAAGGGCGGATTCCCCTGATCGCGGGCTGCCACCACCAGAACCCGTACGAGGCGGCCAAGCTCGCGCAGCACGCGCAGTCCAATGGCGTGGATTTCGTGATCATCCTCACCCCCTACATTGCCGCGCGCAGCGACGACGCGGTGTTCGATTACTTCCGTTTCGTGTGCGAGCGCGTCGACATCGGTATCGTGCTCTTCAACACCGAGCAGACCTACCCGATCTCCGCCAAGCTCGCCAAGCGCCTTGCGACGCTCCCCAACATCTGCGGCTTCAAGCAGGGAGTCTCCAAGCCCCAGCCGACGACCGCGTTGCGCGACGCGGTGGGCAATGACATCGAAGTGAGCGTTGCCGACGAAGCGCCGTTCGTCTACAGCGTCGGCGTATGCGGGGACCGCTGGCTGCTCAACTACTGCCCGCACCTGTACCAGGTGCCGGGCTATACCCCGGTGAACGACTACTACAATGCCGCGGTCGCGGGCGACATGAACAAGGCGATCGAGCTTGCCCGCAGCCTGAACCCGTTGCGCTCGGTGCTCGCAAAATGGGTTCCCGGCTACGGCGGCGCGGGCCGCATGGCCATCGCGGAGCAGAAATTCTGGATGGAATGCCTCGGCATGGCCGGCGGCCCGGTACGCGTGCCGTGCGCCGAAATGACCGAGGAAGCGAAGAAGGAAATGCGCGCGGACCTGGAAGCGAGCGGGCTCATCGCGAAGGCGAAAGCCGGGCTGGCCAAGGCCGAGCGGCGGGCAGCTTAAAGACAATCAGCCACAGATACACACAGATAAACACAGATAGAAAATAAGGATTAGCCGCAGATAAACGCAGATACACGCGGATAGTCAGCTGCAATAACGGCAAGGGCGTTCCCGGAAAACCGGAACGCCCTTTTTCTTTGGTGGACTGAGGCCGGGGAACCCGCAACTCACTGTGGCGCATACACGTGTTGCGCCGGCTGAGCCTTCAACCGTGCGCCGCAAGCTCTTCGCGCACGATCTTGCGGACGAGTTCCCGGGTCACCGGTTGCTCGGTCAGCCCAAGATGAGACTTCAGTGCATCGTTGATCAAAGTCTGATAGCCCTTGCCTGTCCGCTGGGATTCCGTCTTGAAGCGCTTCAACACCGCGTCATCGAGATAGATAGTGATACGCGTCTTTCCCGTCGT
>CAZQJF010000815.1:0-1639 GCA_964593735.1 uncultured Streptomycetaceae bacterium
CTCGAATATTACCGCCGGGTGCTCGAATGGATGACGATCGGCGGCAGTATCGGAATCCTCGGCCGCGACTATGCCGAATCGACCAGTCTGGTGTTCCCCTTCCTGACAAGCCGGCGGCACGACGTGACTGTGTTCCCCGGCGCGACGGTGATCTTCCACCACATCTTCGGACACCAGCACGATATTCGCGTCGACTATCGCTACGAGGACAATCGATCGAACGACCCGCTCAGGAATTACGTCAATCACCTGGTCTCGATGCTGTACCTCGTCCGCTTCTGAAGCGGAACGCGTCCTCAGAGACCGCGCGCGCTCGCCAGTATTGCTACGATGCCCAGGTACGTGAACTGGTGCAGGAATTGGTCGAAGCCGAACACCCACCAGAACTCGGCCTGCGGAAACACCCATTTCCTGCGCTTGACTGTCTGCTCCTTCATCCAGTCGATGTGGTAATGGATGACGAATTCGCCGATTACGATCGCAGCACCGAGCGCGAACGACGGCGTGATCAGCAGGAAGACGACCATGCTGGCCAGCGCGTGCGTCCCCGCATGGATGAGCCCGCCGGGATGCCCGTAGGTTCCCTTGTTCAGAAACTGGTACGGCGTCTGGATGAGAAAATCGCAGATGAAATGCTTGATCTGCAAGAGCGCGAGCGCGGCGAGGACGAGCTGAACGTTCTGGGTCACGGTCTGCGTCTTTCGGATATCGGGCGGGTCACTGTGGTGGCTTCGTTTCGCGCTTATCAAACTCGCATTACAACTATTTTTCCAGCGCCGTGAAGGCACCGTCCCAGTCTTTCGTCGGCGGCGTCTGCCGGTAGGCCGCAACCCGCGACGAGAACAAAGAATAATAGGCATCGAGCGGCCCGACGCCAACGCCGCGACATTCGGCGATCGCGGCTTCGGCGGCGTCCCATTGCTGGCCCCGGTAGGCGCCAAGGAAGCGCTCATGCAACGGCATAAGCCGCGCCAGGTGGCCGCTGCCGTCGAGCAGATCGCGAAACGTGTAGATCGTGGTCGGCTGGGCGCGGCCCTTGACCCGGACGCGATCGACCTCAAGTGCGGGAAACGCTGGCGATTCCTCCACCGTTCGCGCGCCGATGATCGCAGTCAGCCCATAGACTTTGGCCAGGCCCTCGAAGCGCGAGGCAATGTTCACCTCGTCGCCGATCGCCGAGTAGTCGAAGCGCTGCACCGAGCCAAGATTACCGACGCAGCATTTGCCGGTATTGATGCCGATGCCGACGTGCACGGCATGGTACGGCCGCTTGTCCGATTGGGCTCGCGCGCTCCATTGCCGGTTCAGTTCCTCCATGCGCGCCGCGATCTCGAGCGCGGAACGGCAGGCTTGCGCGGCATGGCCGGGCTCATTCAAGGGCGCATTCCAGAACGCCATGATCGCGTCGCCGATATATTTGTCGATGGTTCCACGGTGCTTGAGCACGATCTCGCTGAGCGGCGTCAACAGCTCGTTGATGAAGCGCGTCAGCTCCGCGGCGCTCAGGCGCTCGGAGATGGTGGTGAAGTTTCTTACGTCGCAGAACATGAGCGTCAGATCGCGCACCTCGCCGCCGAGTTCGAGCTTGGCCGGATTGGCGATCAGCTCACTCACCACGTCGGGCGAAACATATCGGCTG
>CAZQJF010000816.1:0-1636 GCA_964593735.1 uncultured Streptomycetaceae bacterium
GCCAGCGTCGGCACCTCGGCTCCGGTGCAAAGATCAATCAGCATCGTGACCAGCAAATGGTCGTTAGAGAGCACTGTCATGTGGTCCCCGCCCGGCTTCTGCCGAGTGAGAAATTCTTCTCTCAAAGGTCCAAGCGCGCTGATCGCCGTAATTGCTCACCCCCCGTTTTCAGGGCAGGTCGCTTGTCGGCGGGGCGGGCGATTTTGACAAGAGACGGCCGGGGTGATTCAAGCTGTGGATGAATCGTGAAGCGGTTGAATCGCTCGACAAGGAAACATTGATCCGCCTGGTTCTGTCGCAGGCGGAAACGATTGCCGCACTAACCCGGCAAGTCGAGATGCTGACGACGCGTGTTGCGGAACTCGAAGCCAAGCTCGGTCTGCCACCAAAGACGCCGGGCAATTCGAATACTCCGCCCTCGCAGGGACACAAGCCGTCGGAAGAACCTGCTGTCGGGTCCGACAGCAAGAGCCCGCGCAAGGCGCATCCCGGCGCGCACCGGCCGCTGCATCCGAATCCGACCACGCGGCGCGACGTGATGGCGTCTTCTTGCCAGCACTGTAGTGCAGCCGTCTCCGGCGTGCCGCAGATGGCGTGTGAAGCCTATGACCACATCGAAGTTCCCGCGATCGTGCCGGAGGTGACGCGCGTCACGCTGCATGGCGGAACCTGCCCGTGTTGCGCGAAGACGTTCAAGGCCGCGCCGCCGGACGGGATGGAGCCCGGCTCGCCGTTCGGGCCGAACCTGCGCGCCCTCGTCGTCTACCTGCGCTTCACGCAAGGCATTGCCTTCGCGCGTCTGGCGCGGCTCCTGTCCGATCTTCTCGGCCTTTCCATCAGCGAGGGCGCGCTGGTCAACGTACTGGACGCCGCCCGCGACGCCTTCGCGCGCCAGACGAGCCGCATCTGCGCCCGTCTCATGTCGGGAACCGTCGTGCAATCAGATGAGACCGGACTGCGGGTCGGCAAACGGAACTGGTGGCTGTGGGTGTTCCACCATGAAGACAGCGCCGTCTTCAAAGTCGAACCTTCGCGTGGCAAGTGCGTGGTTTCGACCTTTCTCGGCGAGTTTCGGCCCGACTTCTGGGTGTCCGACCGGTACGGCGCCCAGATGGGCTGGGCGGCAAAGGAAAACCAGGTCTGCCTCGCCCATCTCATCCGCGACGTGCAATACGCCATCGACGAGGGCGAGCGCATCTTCGCGCCCGGTCTGCGCCATCTCCTGGGCCGCGCCTGCCGGATCGGCCGACGACGCGACCGGCTCGCCGATGCGACGCTGAAAACCTACGCCGCGCGCCTGGAGGCCCGCCTCGACGACATCATGCGCCACACGCCGACGCATGCGGCTGGCGTCAAACTGCAGCGCGTGATCAAGAAAATCCGCCGCCATCTGTTCGTCTTCGTCACCAATCGGGCGATCCCGCCGACCAACAACGGATCGGAGCGGGCGCTGCGCCCCTGCGTCACTTTCCGCAAAATCACCAACGGCTTTCGCACCGAGTGGGGCGCCCGCCTCTATGCCGACATCCGTTCCGTCATCGAAACAGCACGCCGCCGCGCAATCGGCGACCTTGAAGCCATCCGCCTCACACTTGCCGGCAGGCCACTGCCAGCGTCATAGGGGGTGAGCAATTAC
>CAZQJF010000817.1:0-1625 GCA_964593735.1 uncultured Streptomycetaceae bacterium
AAATGGCGATCCGCGCCTGCCGCAAGCAGGGCAAGTACGTCGGCATCTGCGGCCAGGGGCCCTCCGACCACCCCGACTTCGCGCGCTGGCTGATGGAGCAGGGGATCGAGAGCCTGTCGCTGAATCCGGACAGCGTGGTATCCACCTGGCTGGCCCTGAGCGGCGACGCGCCAGCGATTGGCGGTGACGCGCCCGCGCTTAGCGGCGATGCAACAGGCGGGTCTTCTCCCGCTGCCATTCCTTCTCGCGCTCCGACGCCCGCTTATCGTGCTTGAGCTTGCCCTTGGCAAGCGCGATCTGGATCTTGACACGGCCCCGGGCGAAATGCAGATCGAGCGGAATCAGGGTGTAGCCGCGCTGCTCGACCTTGCCGATCAGGCGCCGGATCTCCTCCGCGTGCATGAGGAGCTTGCGGGTGCGCGTCGGGTCGGGAGTTATGTGGGTGGAGGCGGTGGACAGCGGCGCAATGTGGCTCCCCAGGAGCCAGAGCGCGCCTTCGTCGACGATCACGTAGGCATCGCTGATCTGCGCGCGGCCGGCGCGGATCGCCTTGACCTCCCAGCCCTCGAGCATCAGCCCGGCCTCGTAGCGGTCCTCTACGAAGTAATCATGGAAGGCCTTGCGGTTTTCGGTGATCGACATGGCGATGATCGGGCTGTGGCCCTGATTTTCCCATGAAGCGCGTCTCCCGCTCGGCCATCGTCGAATGCAGCGCCGAGAAATTCTACGAGCTGGTAGAGGCGATCGAGTCCTATCCGGATTTCCTGCCCTGGTGCGCGGCGGCTGAAGTTCTCGAGCGCTCACCCGGGCGTACCGTGGCGAAGCTGACGCTCGCGGTTCCGGGAGTCCGGCGGTCCTTCACGACCCAAAACAGCAATGCTCCCGGGCGATCCATTGAAATGCGTCTGCTCGAAGGCCCGTTCAAGAGGTTCGAAGCGTCGTGGCGTTTCACGCCACTGGGAACGACGGCCTGCAAGGCGGAGTTTTCCCTGAGGTATGAATTCGCCAGCTCAATTGCCGCTACGGCCCTGCAACCGGTACTCAACCGGCTCGCCGATAGCACCGTGGAAGCGTTCAGCCGCCGTGCGCATTGAAGTGATTTTTGCGCTGGCGAAAGACCAGGACCTCGTCGTCCTTGCGCTGCCCGCGGGCGCCACTGCCGGCGAGGCTGTCGCCGCCAGCGGACTGCTCGAACGCCATGGGCTGGAGGGTTCCGGGCTGCGCCTTGGGATGTCGGGAAAGCGGATCGTGCCCGGGCAGCGACTGAGCGAGGGCGGCAGGGTAGAAATCCTGCGGCCGCTCGCCGCGGATCCGAACGAGGCGCGGCGCGGGCGGGCGCGCCGCAGCCGCTAGCAGTTCTCGGCCTCCAGCTTGCGCGCCCTGACGGCATCCGTGCGCTTGGAACGCCCGCCGCCCTTCATCTGGCGCAGTGACTCCCGCGCCTGCTCGCACCTCTGCACTATGACGCTGTCCGGGACTTTTTCCGCAGCGGCCCTGGCGGCCGCCGCCCTCTGGGATTCGACCTGGCGCATGCGGAGTTCCTTCTCCTGGGCCGCGGACGCCGATGTTCCTTTCTTCCTATCCGTCGCCGCAGGCACGGGAACCTGAGGCGCGGGCGCGCCCCT
>CAZQJF010000818.1:0-1622 GCA_964593735.1 uncultured Streptomycetaceae bacterium
CGTTCATGTTTCGACTCCGCTGCGCTACGCTCAACACGAACGGGGTTTCCAAGGGGTTTGCATCAACCTGCTGAAGGATCCTCGGCGGTGAGGCTTTTCCTTCTTCCTTTGAGATGAGCGCTTCCAGGACCCCGCGCATCTACGTGCTCGCCGGCGTGAACGGCGCCGGCAAGAGCAGCATAGGCGGCGCGGCCTTCCGCGCATTCGGGGCCGATTACTACAACCCCGACGAGGCCGCCCGCGCGCTCAGGGACACGAATCCCGGGATAAGCGGCACGGAGGCCAACAGCGAAGCCTGGCACCAGGGCCGCCGGCTGCTCGAGCGGGCCATCGCGGAACGGCTCGATTTCGCGCTCGAGACCACCCTCGGCGGAAACACCCTCGTGCGATTGCTGGCCGGGGCAGCCGCCAGCGGCATCGAGATCCACGTGTGGTATGCAGGCCTCGCGAGCCCCGAGCTGCACCTCGCGCGAGTGCGCTCGCGCGTGCGCCGCGGCGGCCACGACATTCCCGAGCAGGATGTCCGCCGGCGCTACGAGCACAGCCGCCTGAATCTCGTCCACCTCCTGCCGCGGCTCGCGGCCCTGCGCGTTTACGACAACAGCACCGACGCGGATCCCGCGGCGGGCAAGATCCCGACGCCCGCGCTGGTGCTTCACATGGAGCGGGGCAGGCTACTCGGTCCCGCCGATCTGTCGCGCGCACCCGAGTGGGCAAAAGCCATCGTTGCCGCGGCCCTGAAGCTTGGTCTACGCCAAGCGCGACCCTGACACTCACCCTTGCCGCTGCCCGGGCGTTCCTGGCCTATTGGTTTTGGTTCTGCCAGTACTTCCCCCGTTGCCCGATGATTGCACATATGCGTGGTCGAACTGGCGGTGGCAGGAGCAGCCTCGGCGATAGTCACCCGGAACGTCCGCGATTTTCGGATCGACGCCGGGCTGGGGTTTCCCCAGATCGAGATCCTCACACCCGTGCAATTACTGAAAGGTAAACCATGAGCGCACTGATCATACGCATGCCCCCCGACAAGCGCGAGCGGCTGAAGCAGGTCGCCAAATCGCGCAACGTCAGCGTTAACAAGCTCATCGACGAGATGGCGACCCTGGCGATCGCCGAGCACGACGCGGAGACGCGCTTCCGCATCCGCGCCGAACGCGGCCGCGGCCAGGCGGCCCGCGGCCTCAGGCTGCTGCGCAAAGCCGCAGGCGGCGCGCGGCGGGGATGACCTTCGACTCTGGATCGACAACCGTCCCGGCGCCGGGGGCTCGATCGGATCGAGAATCGTCGCCGACGCCGTGCCTGACGGCTACACGCTGCTCTCGGTGTCCAGCGGCCATACACGATCAATCCTGTTGTCTATAAACTGCCGTACGACACGCTGAAGGATGAGTGATGAGTGACGGGGCTCCCCAGCGCGGGACGTCCACGTTCATCCTTCATCTTCCCGCGTCACGCCGCTACAGCTGCTACGCGCCGCCTTTCGCCGCCTGTCTTCCGTCTGTCGGGCGCACGTCGCCGATCGCCTTCGCGCCGCTCGCGTCTGAAGAGCGCCAGGCCGAGCCCCGTCCCGAGTCCCCAGGCGCCGTTCACGATGACACCGAACGCCATCGCCATCGGCACGA
>CAZQJF010000819.1:0-1614 GCA_964593735.1 uncultured Streptomycetaceae bacterium
ACCGGTAAAAGTAGTTGTCGCCGACCGGTAATTCTAGTTGTCGTTGATCAGGTCCGCCAGTATCCACGGCTCGACACCTGGTGGCAGCAGACGAAGGTCTCGGATATCGGCGTCTTCGCGCGGAAGACGATCGACGAGGCCGTGAGCGTGTTTCTGCGCGGCCTCGGGCGCTAGCGTCGGCTACGCCGTGCGGGCCAGTTTTCTCTGAGCGTTCCAGAGATCCCACGCGACCTGCAGGTTCATCCAGAACTGCGGCGTCGTTTCGAAGATCCGTGAAAGCAGGATCGCGGTCTCGGCGGTCACCCCGCGCTTGCCATTGATGAGCGTGTTGATCCGCTGGATGGGCACACCCATCTTCTCGGCCAGCTCGGTCTGTGTCATGCCGCTGGGCTTGAGGAACTCCTCCAGAAGAATTTCGCCCGGAGTCGTGGGCGGACGGTGCTTCGGAAGCATTGGACTGCCTCTTGTTCGGGTTCTCGTTAGTGATAGTCCGCGATGCGTACTTCAGATGCCGTTCGGTCAGCGAACGCAAAGACCACACGCCACTGCTTGTTGATGCGGATGCTGTACTTGCCGGCGTACTGGCGCTTCAGCTTTTCCAAATGGTTGTTGGGCGGGACCTTGAGGTCCCCCAGGTCGTGTGCGGCTTCGAGCATGTCCAGCTTGCGCCGCGCAATATCCCAAAGCTCCTTCGGGAGCGTCTTCCGAGCGGCCTTGCTGTCGACGCCGTCGTAGATGTCTCTGGTTCCCTGGTCCGCGAAACCGCCGATCATGCCCGAGCGCTCCCAATGTTCCGTTTAGCATATGCACGGTATCCGTGCAAACGAGCACGTGAGCCATCGTCAGGATCGACGAGGCCGTGACCGTGTTTCTGCGCGGCCTCGGGCGCTAGCTCAAACCGCCGCGCGAACCGGCGTCAGCCCGCTGACCGCAGCTACTGCGCGACGCAGTGGGTGACCATGGCGTCCCAGATCTGCTGGGCGGAGGCCATCGAGCCGGCGTCGGTCGGGTGGATGCCGTCGGTGGTGTACTCGTCGTAGTGGCCCATCCACGACTCGCGCTGGTCGACCCAGATGCAGCGCACGTCGGTGGTGCCGTCGCAGAAGGCCTTCATCTCGGGGCGCAGGATGTCCATCGCCGGCTTGATGCTCGCGCCGATGCCCATCGGGTCCGGATAGAAGAAGTAGACCACGTCGGTGACGCCGTCGGTCTTCATCTGCTGGAACAGCGCGTCGACGACGGTGACGATCTCCTCGCAGCGCTGATCGAAGCCGCTCTGGCAACGGCCGGCCTGCAGCAGATCGTTGCCGCCGCCGTCCATCAACACCACCTTGACCGGGCCGTCGGCCTTGGCTCGGGTGTACTGGTCCGGGATGTCGCCGGTGGTCAGCTGCGTGCCGCTGACGGCGTACGACCGGTAGCTCTCGCTCATCGCAATCGTGCCGGCAGTGCGCGCGAGCTGGCTGGTGAAGCGCGGGATCGCGCCGGATTGCGCGATGAAGGACTCGCCGATGAAGATCACCTCTTCGGCTGCGACCGCGCCCTTTACGCAGGTTGCGGGCGCGCCGCCCATGCCGGCAGCGCCGCCGGTTCCGCCCTGCGCGGAGCTGCCCG
>CAZQJF010000820.1:0-1608 GCA_964593735.1 uncultured Streptomycetaceae bacterium
CTGTTGGCGCCTTACCGCGCCGATAGAGGAAAGTCCGGGCTCCATAGGGCAGGGTGACGGCTAACGGCCGTCCGCCGTGAGGCGAGGAACAGGGCCACAGAGACGAGTCCGTCGCAGTATTGGCGGGGTGAAACGCGGCAACCTCCACCCGGAGCAACACCAAATAGGCAAGCGATGACGTGACCCACCGAGCTTGCGGGTAGGTGGCTTGAGCGCTGGAGCAATCCAGGGCCTAGAGGAATGGCTGTCGGAGGCCGCGAGGCCTCGCCACAGAACCCGGCTTATCGGCTGGCTTCCCTTTTCTTTTAATGGACTGTTGTCATCCTGCAACAGACCGGCGTTTCCCCAGCACCACCCGTACCCCGCCCGTACAATCTTAAAGTATTACATTTGCTTTCATCTTTATCATACTGTTTTTATGTATTATTAAAGATGCAAGAAATGCTGTGCGTACGCCTCAAATTTGACGTATAAGTCTTTGTCCTGAAACCAGAAATACCTTGGCTTGCTTGACCCCCCGCTTTCTTTTCCAATATAGTGGGAAAGAGTGGAGAAAAGTGGGGAAGCAGGTCTATTAGCCAAGGAGAGGGCGTTGTTGTCCCTCAAGGCCGCCTGCTCCTACTCTCCGATCCGGCAGGGTGCCAGGGGGACTCGTGTTTCGCGGTGTGGCGCAGCTCAATCTCGACAGCAAGGGCAGGCTGGCTGTGCCCGCGCGGTTTCGCGACGCGCTCAACGTGCGCTGCAGCGGCCATCTCGTCGTTACCGCCGATTCCGATCGCTGTCTGCTCGTCTATCCGTTGCCCGACTGGGAACCGATCGAGCAGAAGCTGATGGCGCTCTCGAGCTTCAACGCCCAGATCCGGGAACTGCAGCGGCGGCTCGTGGGCTACGCCGAAGACGTGATCGTGGACACGACCGGACGCATTCTGGTGCCCCCGGCATTGCGCCAGTTCGCGCAGCTCGGGAAGTCCGTCGTGCTGGTCGGCCAGGGCAACAAATTCGAGCTTTGGAACAAGGACAACTGGGAACAACTGATGGACAAGGCCGGCGGTTCCAACTCGGGCGGCCTGCCGCCTGAGCTGGAGGGCTTCTCCTTGTGAGCAATGGCTCACATACCGCCGTCCTCACGGAACAAGCAGTAAACGGATTGAATGTGCGCGGTGACGGTGTCTACGTCGATTGCACGTTCGGCCGAGGGGGGCACAGCCGCCTGATTCTGGGACGGCTGGGAGCAGCGGGTCACCTCCTTGCGCTCGACCGTGACGCGGAGGCAGTCGCCGCCGGAGGAGCGATCGTTGATGGGCGTTTCCGGATCTTGCAGGGGCGGTTCAGCCGGATCGGCGAACTCGCTGCGGGCGCCGGTATCAGGGAGGCGGATGGCATTCTGCTCGACCTCGGCGTTTCTTCGCCGCAGCTCGACGATCCCGTCCGCGGCTTCAGTTTCCGCTTCGACGCGCCGCTCGACATGCGCATGGACACGAGCGGCGGGATTACCGCTGCAGACTGGCTCGCCCGGGCGACCCAGTCGGAAATCCGGGAGGTAATAAGAACCTATGGCGAAGAACGGTTTGCTAAACAGATTGCAGCAGCGATTGTTGCGGCTCGAGC
>CAZQJF010000821.1:0-1605 GCA_964593735.1 uncultured Streptomycetaceae bacterium
GAACTGCATCCCACATCGCCGCCGTCGCACACGTGCCTAGGGTTGAGGTAGGTTCCAGGGAGCATGAGGGGAGAGCGACAGCGAGGGGGCCATCCCCTCATTTCGTTAGGCACTGGCGCGCGCCTACCTGAGCGTCTTCTTCTCCGCTTCAGCCACCACGACCTGCTTGCGGTTGCGGGGCTGGACCGTGACTTTGGTGCGTTTCGCCTTGGAACTTTGAGCGCGAACGACGGGTTTCCTGACGGCGGTCTTGCGTCCGCCTTTCGCCATGGTCATGCGCGCACGCTTTGCCCCCGTGGATTTTCCGGCAGCCCGCACCGGCGTGAGCCTGGGCGCCGGCAGATCGGGCAGGTGCGGCACTGCATTCCCCTTGACGGGGACCATCAGCGTCTGCCCCGCGACGATCGCCCTGGCAGCGGGCACGCCGTTCACTTCCTTCAGCTGCGCCACGCTCATGCCGTGGCTGGCCGCGAGTTTCTGCACCTTGTCGCTGCGCTTGACCGTGTACGCCTGCCACGAGACGAGCGGCTCGTCGTACGCCGCCAGGTTGCGGCGAAACACTTCGACCTTGTCCAGCGGCAGCACGATCGTCTTCGCGCTGCTCGCCTTGATCACCGGCTTGTTGTGCGCGGGATTGAGAAACTTGAAGTCCTCGAACGGCATCTCAGCCAGGCGGGCCGCGAGTTTCACGTCGATGTGCCGGGCGGCCGTGATGGTCGCGAAGTATGGCCGGTTGGGGATGGAGACGAGCGCGAGGCCGTAAGCCTCCGGGTTGGCGATGATGTTCTTGACCGCCTGGAGCTTGGGCACGTAATTGCGCGTTTCCGCCGGCATCGTCAGGCTTTCGTAATCCCCGGGCAGCCCCATCGCCTGATTCTTCGCTATGGCGCGCCCCACCGCGCCTTCGCCCCAATTGTAGGCCGCGAGCGCAAGGTCCCAGGCGCCGAACATGCCGTGGAGCTTTTCCAGGTAATCGAGCGCGGCGCTGGTCGCGGCGATTGCGTCGCGGCGCCCGTCGTACCAGAAGTTCTGGCGCAGCCCGTAGTGCTTTCCGGTCGAGGGTATGAACTGCCACATGCCCGACGCGTGCGAACGCGAATATGCCTGGGGGTTATAGGCACTCTCGATCATCGGCAGGAGCGCGATTTCGAGGGGCATTCCGCGCCGCTCGAGTTCCTCGACCACGTGATAGAGGTAGCGGCTGCTGCGCTCGATCATCCGGCCGACGTAGTCCGGCCGGCTCGAATACCACTGTTCCCAGTCACGCACGAGCTGGCCCTCGAGATTGGGAAGGTGGAATCCTTCGCGCAGACGTTGCCAGAGGTCGGCTGGGGGACGGGGCGCTTCGGCTGCGCGGGGAGGGGCTGCGGCGGCGGGCATTGGCGCGGCCGTTTGCGGCTTGGCCACCGTGCCGCCCAGAGCGTCGCTGGGGCGGACTTCTTCTATCTGAGGCAGCTCGGTTACCGGCAATGGGTCTTGTTCGCCGGTCGGCATTTGCGCGCAAGCGCCCGCCAGGAGAACGACGATTCCCAATGCCGGAGTCCGAAAGTGCATGTCGTTGTTATGGTTATTGCAGACCGGCAGATGGTAACGAAGCTGTAATGC
>CAZQJF010000822.1:0-1596 GCA_964593735.1 uncultured Streptomycetaceae bacterium
GATCCAGTAACGAACTGAATCGCCTGGGTTCCCGCCTGCGCGGGAATGACGACTGCCTTGTTGGTCAGGCCTTACCAAACTCCTTCATCCTTCCAGCGGCGGATGCCGCTCCACCCATCCCGCCGCCTTCTCGTAGGCATGTGCCACGCGGTAGATCAGCGCCTCGCTGAACGGCTTGCCGACGATCTGCATCGAGAGCGGCAGCCCCGCTTGGCTGAAACCCACCGGCACCGAGCACGCCGGGCTCCCGGTCACGTTGAATGGCGCGCGCGCCTGCCGGGCGTAGGTGTATTCGACCGCTTTCGGATCGTCGATGCGGCAGGCCGGGTCCATCGAGCTCGCCGTCACCGCCACGTCGATACCGGCAAACAACGCATGGAACGCGTCGGTCATCTTGCGGCGCAGCCGCGTCGCATTGACGTAGTCGGCGGCGCGCACGAAGGCGCCGGCCATCAGCCGCTCGCGGGCCAGCGCGCCGTAATCCTCAGGGCGCTCGCGCATCCACTTCTCGTGTATCGCGTAGGCCTCGCTGGTGAGGATGGTGCGGTTGCAGACCACGTACTCGCCCAGGGGCGCGGTGGCTATCTCCCGGACCTCGGCGCCCAGGTCGGCGAGCTTCCGCACCGCCGCATCGATCCCGGCCGTCATTTCCGGATCGGCCTCCATATCGCGCGCATAAAAGTGGCGGATCACGCCTATCCTGAGCCCCTTCACGCCGCGGTCCAGCTCCGCGGTGTAACCGCCCGTCCCCTGCGCGGTGCTGCCGGGATCGAGCGGATCGTGGCCGGCGATGACATCGAGCATCAGCGCGTTGTCCTGCGCCGTGCGGCTGAGAATTCCGACGTGATCGAGCGAGAACGCCAGCGGTAACACGCCGCGCCGGCTGACTACGCCGTAAGTCGGCTTCATGCCGACGACGCCGCACATCGAGGCCGGGTTGCGCACCGAGCCGCCGGTGTCCGTGCCGATCGCTGCCGGCAGGAACCCCGCCGCAGTCGCCGTGCCCGAGCCGCTCGAGGAGCCGCCGCAGAAATGGTCGCGGTTCCACGGGTTGCGGGCGGGCGGCCAGGGCAGGTCGAACGACGGCCCGCCGATGGCGAATTCGTGGGTCGAGAGCTTGCCCATGAACACGCCGCCCGCGGCGCGGAGCTTTTGCGTCACCGCAGCGTCGGCCCGGGCGACGTTCCCCTGCAGGATCTTCGAATGGGCGGTCGTCGGCAGGCCCGCATAGTCGACGATGTCCTTGAGACCATAGGGCACGCCGTGGAATGGCCCGCGCCACGCGCCGCGCATGATGTCGGCCTCGGCGCGCCGCGCGTCTTCCAGCGCGAGATCGGGCGTGAAGCGCAGAAAGGCGTTGAGCTTGCCGTCATGGCGTTCGATGCGGTCGATCAGGGCCTGCGCGTACTCGACCGGCGAGAGCTTCCTGCCGCGCAGCAGCTCCGCGGCTTCGGCGACAGTGAGCCAGGCGAGGTCCATCCCTCACTCCCGACCTCTCTCCCGGGGGGAGAGAGGAGGCAATCCGTCCCCTTCGCCCTCCGGGAGAAGGGATAGGGATGAGGGCGCGAGGCTGAACACGTGCGCCGGCTCGTCGGC
>CAZQJF010000823.1:0-1594 GCA_964593735.1 uncultured Streptomycetaceae bacterium
GCGCAAGTACGACCCCGACGACTTCTTCCGCCACACCAAGAGAGTCTCGGGTTGAGCTGACCTATGCCGGCAAAAACAGCGCCGGCTCGACCGCGGCCGTATTCAGATACACGGAGAAGTGCAGGTGCGGCCCCGCCAGACTCGACGGGCGGTTCATGCCGAAGCGTCTATCGCTCCCACTACCGCACTAGTGGACCTTGTAGAGCCTGGCGGCGTTGTCGACCAGCACCTGGCGGCGCTCGTTT
Source organism: uncultured Streptomycetaceae bacterium (assembly GCA_964593735.1). GTDB lineage: Bacteria > Pseudomonadota > Gammaproteobacteria > Burkholderiales > SG8-41 > SG8-41. Next base: position 246 of record CAZQJF010000823.1, read on the forward strand.
TCGGGGATACCGTCGAAGCAGCGCGCGATCGCCTGGCGGCTTTCCGGCCACGTGGACGTGGCCTGGGGGAAGTTCGTGCTCCAGAGAAGATTGTCGAGCCCGATGTGATGGCGGGTCTTCAGCCCCGTCGAGTCGAACCATCCGACCAGATGACATTGCCGCTTGAAGAGCGCCGATGGCAATATGTCGTAGCCTTCGTTTTGCAGGCGCTGGCGCTCGAACTGATGGTCCGCGAGCTCCAGCTCGTAGGCGCCCCAGGCGAGCGACGTTTCGGCGAACACCACTTTCAGCCGCGGAAAACGCTCCAGGATCCGCGAATAGAGAAAGTTCGCCACCACCAGCACCGAGCTCACGGGACGCGTGATCGCTTCCATGGCGGCCGCGACTTCCGGCGAGAACCCGCTATAGGGCGGGAACTGGATGTCACGCGTCGCGCCCGCGTGAAAGCACAGGGGCACGTTGAGATCCTGACACGCGGCCCAGATGGGATCGTAAACGGGTTCGTTGATGTGCGGCACCTCGCGCAGCATCATCGGCACCGACGGCATGACGACGCCTCGATGGCCTTTTCCCACCGCACGCCTGATTTCGGTCACCGCGGCCTCGATCGGCGCCAGCGGCATGATGCACTGGGGGATGAAGCGCGGGCTGACGGCAGCCCATTCCTCGATCAACCAGTCGTTGTACGCCTGTACGCAGGCGAGCTCGAGCTCGGGGTCCGGGAGACGAGCGAAGGTTTCGCCGGCCCGCCCCGCCACCGACGGATAGAGGACGGAATAATCCACGCCGTCGACGTCCATCGCCGTGAGGCGCTCGGCCGGCATGAACGCGATCTTCGGCACTTCCTCCCAGCGCTGCGGCTCCCGCGCGCGGTCGGGCATGGCGGCGCCCGCGAGCGCGACGCCGGGCAAATCGACCTTCTTCCCGTCAACTACCCAGCGCTCGGTGCCATCGGCCTGGGGCTCGACGTGCGGGATGCGATCGCCCCATTTGGCCTTCGACATTCGTCCGGTCCAGACCTCCGGATGCTCCTGCACGTGATCGTCGGCGCTGATGAATCCGTATTTGAGTTCCATAAGCCTGTCGGAATTACGGTTGTGAACGATGGAAACAGCCCGGCAGGTCCTCGCTCTGATCCGGATCGACCCGACAGGCTGAAATTGCGAGCATCGATGTCATCATCGAAGACGGTCCTTCATTCCTGGCAGCTTGCCGGGGCGAAGCCCGACAAGCTGCTAGGCGAGGTTGTAGATACGCATCGCGTTGCCATAGCACAACTGCTTGCGCTCGTTATCCGGCACGCCCTTCAAACAACGCTCGACGAACTGCCGCGACTCGGGATAGGTGGA
>CAZQJF010000824.1:0-1581 GCA_964593735.1 uncultured Streptomycetaceae bacterium
CCTTGAGCACTTCGGCGCCCATGTCGCCCAGCACCATGGTGCAGTAGGGGCCGGCCATGATGTTGCTCAAGTCGAGTACTTTGACGCCTTCCAGGGGCAGTGCCATTAAGAACCTTTCTTAAAATGCCCAGACCGGGGGGAACGCCGACTCGACATTGGAGTCCAATTTATGGTGGAATTGTAGCGTGATGGGGTTCCAGGCGTAAGTTGCAACGCTCGTAACAGCCCCGTCCATTAAAACATACAACGTAGGAGGGGTTATATGAAGTGGTTTCTCAGCAGGCTGTTGCCGCTCGTCCTGGCGGTTGGGTGCTTCCCGTTGCTGGCGTTCGCGCAGGCCTTTCCGGCCAAGCCGGTGCGCGTGATCATCGTGTTCCCGCCCGGCGGCTCCAACGACGTCACCGGCCGCATCGTGTTCCAGAAGATGTCGGAACAGATGGGGCAGCAGTTCGTGATCGACAACCGGGGCGGGGCCGCGGGCACCATCGGCGCCGACGTGGTTGCCAAGAGCCCCGCGGACGGCTACACGATCATGGTGCAGTCGGCGACCCACATCGCCAACGCGCACCTCTACAAGAGTCTCCCGTACGACACGCTCGGCGATTTTATCGGCGTCACCGCGCTCGCGCGCCAGGTCGGCATGCTGGTGGTGCACCCCTCGCTGCCGGTGAAGAGCACCAGGGAGTTCATCGCGCTGGCGAAAAAGCGTCCGGGTGAAATCGTGTATGGCTCCGCCGGCAGCGGCAGCTACGTCCACCTGACCATGGCGCTGCTCAACTCGATGACCAATACCAAGATGATTCACGTCCCCTACAAGGGCGGCGGCCCCGTCAACATCGCGATCGCCTCCGGAGAAGTCCAGACGGTCATCGGCACTATCGCCTCGCTGGTCCCGAACCTGAACGCGAACCGGATCCGCGCCCTGGCGGTGACGTCGGATAAGCGAACGACGCAGTACCCGGACGTGCCCGCGATCGCGGAAGCCGTGCCGGGTTACGAGTTCACCGCGTGGATCGGAGCTTTCGTGCCGGCCAAGACTCCAAAGACCATCGTGGACCGGCTGAACGCCGAGCTCAGAAAAGCGCTCGCCGATCCCGGCGTGTCGTCCAAGCTCAGCGCGCAGACGCTCGACCCGATGCCGATGTCGCCTGCGGAATTCGCCGCGCGCCTGAAGTCGGACTACGACAAGTACGAGAAGGTGGTCAAGCTCTCGGGCGCGAAGATCGACTAGCGCCTGGGCCTCGTGACATGATGCGGCGTGGCGTGAAACATCTCACGATGTATCACGTCACGCTTCTCTAACGAAGGCGCGAGGCCACGCCTTCGGTCATTTCGTTAAGTGTGCCGAACACCTGAACGCCTGCGGCCTCCAATGCCGCGCGCTTGGCGGCGTAGGTGCCGTGGCTGCCGTGCACCAGCGCGCCGGCGTGACCCATGGTGACGCCTTCCGGCGCGCTGCGGCCCGCGATTAGCGCAAAAACAGGCTTTTTGAATTTACTCGCGCTCAAAGCCTGCGCGAACTCCTCTTCCTCGCTGCCGCCGATCTCGCCGATGATCAGCAGCGCTTCCGTCTTCGCGTCC
>CAZQJF010000825.1:0-1577 GCA_964593735.1 uncultured Streptomycetaceae bacterium
CTCCGCTTCGCTACGCTCAACACGAACGGGTCTCTATGCGATTTTCAACAAACTGCTAGGTACTGTTGTCGAGCTCGTCCAGATCCCATCGGGGTCGCACGGTGAATCCGTGCTTCGGTGATGAGCTACGGGTGATGGGTGATGAGTGCTGCAGCCGCATTGCGGCTGCGAAGGCAACCATGGCGCCGTTGTCCGTGCAGAACTCGATCTCCGGGTAGTAAACCGCCGCTCCCTGTCGGCGCACACCCTCGGCCAGCCGTTTCCGCAACGACAGGTTGGCTCCTACGCCACCAGCCACCACGAGTTGCCTGAGGCCGGTGTGCCGCAATGCCGCGAGCGCCTTGGCGCAGAGCACTTCGACGATTGCAGCCTCGATCTCCGCTGCCAGGTCGGCGCGCCGGGCCTCATCGAGCGGCCGCTCCCTGGCTGCGATGACCACTGCGGTCTTCAGCCCGCTGAAGCTGAAATTGAGATCGCCCGATTTTTCCATTCCGGCCAGCATCGGGCGGGGCAGGCGAAATCTCCCCGCTGTGCCCCTCGCCGCGAGCTGCGCCAGCGCCGGACCCCCGGGGTAGCCCAGGCCCAGCACCTTGGCGCTCTTGTCGAAGGCTTCGCCGGCGGCGTCGTCCAGCGTTTCTCCGAGCAATTCGTATATGCCCACGCCGGCAACGCGCATGAGCTGCGTATGGCCGCCCGAGACCAGCAGCGCGACAAAGGGAAAATCGGGGGCGGGGTCCGAAAGAAGAGGCGAGAGGAGATGGGCCTCCAGATGGTGCAGGCCGACCGCGGGCACCTCCAGCGCGTAGGCGAGGCCGTGGGCGACCGCCGCGCCCACCAGCAGCGCCCCGGCGAGCCCGGGTCCTTCCGTGTACGCGACAGCCGTGAGATCCGCCAGCGCGCAACCCGTTTGCCCGAGCAGCCCCTTCGTGAGAGGCAGCAGGCGCCGGATGTGATCTCGTGATGCGATTTCCGGCACCACGCCGCCATAGGCGGCATGCAGCGGGGCCTGCGAGTGCAGCGCGTGACCCAGCAGCCCGCGCTCCCCGTGATAGAGTGCAACCCCGGTCTCGTCGCACGACGTTTCGATGCCCAGTACCAGCATGGAAAATGCTTTCAAAACAGGTTTCTGTTGATATAATACGAGTTTTCCCCGAGCCAGAGCCTATGCCGACTGTACGAGTCAAGGAAAACGAGCCGTTCGAAGCGGCGTTGCGGCGCTTCAAGCGGACGGTGGAGAAGACCGGCCTGCTGACCGAGTTGCGCGCGCGCGAGTATTACGAGAAGCCCACCACCGAGCGCAAGCGCAAACTCGCCGCGGCGATCAAACGCCATCACAAGCGTCTGCGTTCGCAGCTATTGCCGCCGCGAATGTATTGAATTCAGGAATCAGGGGTTAGGGCCTAGGGGCTAGTGCGAAACGCACAGCCCCGTTTTATTTTCTAGTCCCTAGCAGCCTGTCGGACTTGAAGTTCCGACAGGCTGCTAAATGCAAAACCGCCCGCAGACTTGCAGCAGAGCGGGGTGAAAACACCAGTTTTGGCTGTCAATAAGGACGTCACGGCGTCGAATTCATGCAC
>CAZQJF010000826.1:0-1577 GCA_964593735.1 uncultured Streptomycetaceae bacterium
CGCCCGTCCCAACCGTCGAAGGTGGAAAGCGTTTGACGCAACTTGTCGTCGGCGGGCGAAGTTAGCCGGGGGCGCAAAATCTTTGCCGCCCCCCGAGCGAATGTTATTCCCGCAATTGCATAAACATCGCCCAGCACGTTGCGAAAATCGTCGGCCGTCAGTTTCGGCTTCTTGTTCAAGAGGTCAGCAATGCGCCTAGCCCGATAAGGCTGGGCCCAGGAATGCGTCAGGAAGTGATGGTAGCTAGTGCCAACGATTCTTTGGTTGGCGGTGATGATGAGCCCGGAAGGTGGATCAAAAAGATGAGGCAGCTGTTCGAAGGGAATAAAACTAGTCCATTCGCCCGCATCCGTCGAACCATCGTAAGGCACGCTGCCGTCGCCTGACTTCCTAATCGGGATCACACCGGCTGCGTAGTAACCTATGTGCCCGTCGACGTCCGCATAGACCATGTTCTGAGTGGCGCCCGTGTAGTGGCTGATTGCTTTTGTAAACTCCTTCCAGTTAGACGCCTGGTTCAACGCCGTGAGACCCACTCCCTGGTTGAGGTTCGGATCGATGGCGGTCCAACGCAGAGCGTAACGCTTGCCGGCATTCTCGAAAATGATTGGGCCATGCCGGGTCACAGTCACGTCGAGATCCACCGTGCCGGTTGCGGTGCTGAGAAAGTCTTTGCGGACCTTGATCTGTTCGCGGCGGATGTCAGCCTCGCGCCAACCCGCGGGCGTCAGGTAGCGCCCGGAATTGTTTGGATCAAACTTCTCAAGGTAAAGATCCTGCACATCCGGGCCGACATTGGTAAAGCCCCACGCAATCCGATCGTTATGACCGATAATTACCCCGGGGATTCCACCCGCGGTCACGCCGGCGACTCGTATGCCTGGGGCAGTCAGGTGGATCATGTACCAGATGGGCGGTGCTGAAGGCGCCAGATGTGGATCGTTTGCCAATAAAGGCTTGCCGGAAACGGTGCGCTTGCCGCTGACTACCCAGTTGTTACTGGCGGCGAGGGCTTCGGCATGGAGGCCGACGCGACCGAGCGAGCGCGCTTCAATCGCCTCGTCTCGGGCCAGCGCTTGCATGATGGCCGCGGCCTTGGCAGGCTCCAAAGCAGAAGTCCGACCGTAAGGGAGGGCCCGCGACGGTTCCCTCCGACCACCTTCGCTCAGGAAAGACGAGGCGGTTTTGTTATTCGCAGCCTTTTTCCCTGCCGGCTTCTTGTCCGCGCCAACCACTAAGACATCGAGGGGCGACGTCTCCGGTAGCAGTCCCGCCAGCTTCTCTGGCGGCAAGCCCGCGAGCGCTTCCCGCATTATGTCGAGACGCCAGGATGTAGAGAGGGTCTCGAAGAAGAGCTTCGGAATGACCAGCGAGTCGACAGGCGTCCAGGGCTTGGGCTTGTATTGAAGAATTTGAAATTCTGGCGGCAGGCTTTTGGCGTCGAGCGTGGCGATGTATGCGTTGACGCCCTGCGCATAGGCTTCAAGCACCTTTCGATCATGAGGCGCTGCCTGGGCGAGTTCGGCTTCCGCTGTTTGCGTAAAGCCAAATCGCCGGTGACGTTTGTCCTCTTCGAC
>CAZQJF010000827.1:0-1576 GCA_964593735.1 uncultured Streptomycetaceae bacterium
GAAGCACTCATCGGCCACGATCGAGGCAATCTCGGCGCCCCAGCCGCAGAGCCGCGGGTTCTCCTCGACCGTCACCAGCCGCCCGGTCCGGGAGACCTCCGCCAATATGGTCTGCGTATCGAGCGGCACCAGCGAGCGCACGTCCACCACCGTGCACGAGATGCCATGGTCCTTCTCCAGCCGCTCTGCCGCGTCCAGCGAACGCGGGACCATCGCGGCCAGCGCGACGATCGTGCAATCCTTGCCGGCGCGCAGCACCCTCGCCTTGCCCAGCTCTTCAACGTGCTCGCCGTCGGGAACTTCGCCTTTCATGGAGTAGAGGGACTTCTGCTCGAAGAAAATAACCGGGTCGGGGTCGCGCACTGCCGCGGCCAGCAGACCCTTGACGTCCGCCGGCGTCGAAGGCGCGACGACCTTGAGGCCCGGGATCGCCATCGCCCAGTTCTCCACCGCCTGCGAGTGCTGAGCGCCGAAGCGGGATCCCCCGCCGTTCGCCGTGCGGATCACGAGCGGGAGCGTGATCTGGCCGTTCGTCATGTAGCGGGTCTTGGCGATCTCGTTCGCGATCATGTCCCAGCACACCGCGAGAAAATCGGAAAACATGATCTCGGCGATCGGGCGCAATCCCGTCATCGCCGCGCCCATCGCGGCGCCGATGATGGCCTGCTCCGAGATGGGGCAATCGCGCACGCGTTTCGGCCCGAAGCGCTCGAGCAGGCCGACGGTGGACTTGAACACGCCGCCCGCCGCCGCCACGTCTTCACCCAGGAACACCACGCGCTCGTCGCGCTCCATCTCCTGCGCAATGCCCGCGGCGACCGCGTCCCGGAAAGTCAGTTCCGCCATGCCGCGCCTCCGTCAGCCCAGACGTTCTTCTCGATATCGTCCACCGATGGCGGCGGCGACGCCTTCGCGGTCGCCGTCGCCTCGTCCACCTTGCTCATGGCCTCTGCCTCGATGTCCTTCAGCGTGGCGTCGGTTACGCCGAGTTTCAGCAGCCGGTCCCTGTAGGTCACGACGGGATCGCGCTTGAGCCATGCCTCGAGCTCGCCTTCGGGCCGGTACTTGGCAGGGTCGGCGCGCGAATGCCCGCTGTGACGGTAGGTCATCGCCTCGATCAACGCGGGGCCGCCGCCCTTGCGGGCCCGGTTCATGAATTTCACGGCCGTGAGGTAGACCTCGTCCGCGTCGTTGCCGTCGATCACCACTTTCTCGAGATTGTAAGCTCCCGCGCGGTCCGCCGCGGGATGCTCGACGGCCGTCACGGCGGCGATCGGCGTGTATTCCATGTAGAGATTGTTCTCGCACACGAAGACGACCGGCAGCTTCCACACCACCGAAAAATTGAGCGCCTCGTGAAAGGCGCCGATGTTGGTGGTGCCATCCCCGAAAAAGCACACGGCGACCTGCTCGGTGCCGCGATACTGGGCCGACCACGCCGCGCCCGCGGCGACCGGGAGGTGCGCGCCGATAATGGCGTACGACCCCATCGCCCCTTTCGTGACGTCCGTCAGGTGCATGGAGCCGCCCTTGCCGCCCAGCAGCCCGCACTCGCGGCCCATCAGCTCGCCCAGCA
>CAZQJF010000828.1:0-1575 GCA_964593735.1 uncultured Streptomycetaceae bacterium
CATCCTTCATCCTTCATCCTTCATCCTTCATCCTTCGTCCCTCATATGTCAGAACACAAAGCCACCATCGTCTGGTCCCGCGGCGGCAAGGACTTCGGCTACAAGAACTACAGCCGCGATCACGTCTGGCGCTTCGACAACGGCGTCGAAGTCCCCGCCTCCGCCACGCCTTCGTATCTCGGAAACCCGCAGCGGGTGGATCCCGAGGCCGCTTTCGTTGCAGCACTGTCGAGCTGCCACATGCTGACGTTCCTCGCGCTGGCCTCGAACAAGGGTTTCGTCGTGGACAGCTACGAGGACCATGCGGTCGGGCATCTGGAAAAGAACGCCGGCGGCAAGCTCGCCGTTACCCGCGTCGACCTGCATCCGAGGATCGTCTTCAGCGAAGCAAAGACACCGGCGGCCGCGGACCTGGACTGGCTGCACGACAAGGCGCACAAGGAATGCTTCATCGCGAACTCGGTGACCACCGAGGTACAAGTGATAAAGTGATGCGGTTACCGTCGGAACCGACGCGCCAGAAGCAATACACGCCCGGCTTCACTACTTCACGTCTTCACTACTTCACTTCTTCACTTCTTCACTTTCTCCAATGAGCGAAATCGAGCAGGTGCTCGACTTCTGGTTCGGGACCTGCGGCGCCGACGGCGCGCTCGATCCCGCGAAACAGAAGATGTGGTTCGGCGAAGGAAGCAAGTACGACGCCGGCATCCGGGAACGCTTCGGGACGCTCCACGAGCGCGCCGCCCGCGGCGATCTCGACCGGACATGGGCAGCGACCCCGCGCGGGCGAATCGCGCTCATCGTCGTGCTCGACCAGTTCTCGCGGCACGTGCATCGCGAGTCGGCCGCCGCCTATGCGCAGGATTTCGGAGCGCAACAGCTGGTCATCTCGGGTCTCGGCGCGAACGAGGATCGCGCGCTGATTCCAGCCCACCGAGTGTTTTTCTACGTTCCGCTGGAGCATGCCGAAAACCTCGAGCTGCAGCGGCTGGGCGTACGCTGTTTCGATGGGCTTGCGAGTACTGTCGCCCAACCCTGGCGCAAGGAGTACGAGGGATTTCTCGATTACGCGCAGCGGCACCGGGACATAATCGAGCGCTTCGGGCGGTTTCCCCACCGCAACGCCGTGCTGGCGCGCGCCAGCACGGCAGAGGAAATCGAGTTTCTCAGGCATCCGGGCTCGTCGTTCTGACGACAACCCACAGGGGCCGTGTCAGGATCAATGCGGCCCGTGATCGGAACCTCTGCCTGCGCCGGCCGGCTTGCCCACCGGGCTGTTCCGGCGCCGCAGGATCCAATAGCCGATGAACAGGCCCACCGGGATGCAGGCGAGCACCGCGACCTGCCGGTCGGGATGGAGCAGTACCACCAGCGCGATAACGCCGAGCATGATACGCAGCAGGAGGTCGATCCCGCGGCTCTCCACGAACTGCGCCTGGATGCTGAAGGTGACGCCGATCGTCGCCGTCGTGATCAGCAGCATCGCCCCGATCTGCGCCACCCCGGGCTCCAGCACAAGCTCCGGCCGGGTGAAGACGCCGGCCATCAGGATGAACAGCACAACGCAGATCT
>CAZQJF010000829.1:0-1573 GCA_964593735.1 uncultured Streptomycetaceae bacterium
CCGGCGGTCGCGCCGGTCCGGCCGGCGGAGGTGGTCGTAGCGGCGGACGTGGTGGCGCAGGCAGTTGCAGGGGCGCCGGCGGCAGCAGTCGCGGAGGCGGTAGAGCCGGCATCTGCAGAGGCAGTAGCGCCGGTATCTGCAGAAGCGGTAGCGCCAGCGCTGGCGGAGACGGTGGCGCCGGGGCAGAACCTCGCCCCTGACCTTCTGCTGAGTGCGGTCACTTTGGAGGTGATCACCATCATCAAGCAGGACGGGGACATCCAGGCCGGGAACCCCGCGAAGGTCGCCGAGTTGGTCGAAACGCGGATCCTGCCGCACTTCAACTTCGCTCGCATGATGCAGGCTGCCATGGGGCACAACTGGCGCCTGGCTACACCCGACCAGCAGAAGACGCTTACCCTGGAGTTCAAAGAGCTGCTGTTGCGCACCTATTCCACCGCGCTGTCGGGCTTTCGGGATCATGTGATCCATTACCGGCCGCTGCGCATTGCCCCCGAAGCTACCGAAGTCACCGTCAAGTCCGACGTGCAGCAGTCCGGCAGGGAACGGATGGCGATCGACTACGACATGAAGAAGACGGCGGCGGGGTGGAAGGTCCACGACATCAAGATCGCCGGCGTAAGCCTGGTGACAACCTATCGCGCCACGTTTGCCGGCAGGGTGCGCGATAGCGGTATCGAGGGTCTCATCAAGTCGCTCTCGGAGAAGAACCGGCGGGGCGGACAAAAAACGTGAACGGGCGATCGGCCTGCTGGCTGCAAGGCGTTGAGCCAGGCGGCGTCCGGCTCCCGCGCAACTGTCCAGGTGCGTGGATTCCGCGCCGGCCGCGCTCCGCCCGTTCCGCTACGCGCGTATGGGTCGAGCGGGTCTCTTCTGATGGGAGGCACGGAGGATATTCAGCCGTATGTTCGTCAGCGAACAGAGCATTCCGTCCGCGCAGGGGACAATTGCAGCCTCAACCGGGAATTCCCCCACGTATCGTCCATTTGATACGGCCTCTCTTAAGGAAGCTCTGAAAAAGGGGCCACACGCCCCTTTGAATCCCCAATCCCAGATGAAAAACCTCCTCGGCACGTGGCGCCGAGCAGGTTTTTCAGAGGTTACCTAAAGGAAACAGCATGGAATCACAGGCCAACAAATCCCCCCACACGGTGTTCCGGATCGCGGGCATCGCGGTGACCGTGTTTGCGGCCCTCATGGGCTGCACCCCCAGCGAGAACATTGCCGTCCCCGAACAGCCCACGGTGACTCAGGCGCCCGCCGCGAGTGCGCCTGCGGGCCCGACACAGGCCCAAATAGATGCGCGGGCACGAGCCCAGGCACAGGCCGCGCAAGCCGCGCAAGCACAGGCCGCGCAGGCACAAACCGCGCAGGCACAGACCCAGGCAGACGCCCAGGCACGGGCGCAGGCAGAGGCCGATGCACGGGCGCAGGCAGAGGCCCGGGCACGGGCCGAAGGACGGGCCCAGGGACGCGCGCAGGAACGCTCCCGGGAACGCGCGCGGGAGCGATTGGCCGACAACACACCCGACCGGGGGCGATGCCGCGAATGCGGCGTGATCGAGTCGGTGCG
>CAZQJF010000830.1:0-1565 GCA_964593735.1 uncultured Streptomycetaceae bacterium
CCGTAATGCAAGCAGCCCGGACCCTGAAAATCACCAAGGTCAAGGAACACATCGGTGCCATCGTCACCGGCATCGATTTGAGCGAGGCCGTCGATGCTGCAACGCAGAAAAAGCTCTACGACGCCGTGGTCGAGAACGTGGTGCTGGTCATCCGCGGGCAGGCTCATCTCACGCCCGCGCAGTTACAGGCCGCCGCCGAGCTGTTCGGCGAATTGATGGAAGACCAGAACCGGCGCTATCTCGTGGACGGGTTTCCGCTGATCAGCGTGCTCGACAATTTCCACAAGGACAGCCAGGGCAATCCGGCCAAGGTCGGCACGAATTCCACCTGGCATACCGATCACACCAACCAGGAACTGCCGCCGAAATTCACCATGCTGTATGCGGTGGCGGTGCCGGATAAAGGCGGCGCCACGTCGGTGTGCAACTCGCGCGCGGCCTACGCATCGCTGCCCGAAGACCTGAAGCAGAAAATCACCGGGATGAAAACGGAGAACACGCTGATCAGCAGCGCGCGCTTCAAGATCGCCAATCCCGATATCCTGCGCGAGCAACTGGAATCCGGAAAGCCGCCGACGGTGCAGCCGCTGGTGCGCACGCACCCCGAGACCGGCACGAAGGCCGTGTGGTTCCACAAAGGCAAGACCGAAAGGATCATCGGCATGACGCCGGAGGACACGCAGGAATTCCTGCAGGACCTCACCGACAGAATCACCCAGCCGCAATTCTGCTATGCGCACGAGTATCAGAAGGGCGACTGGCTGATCATCGACGACCGCGCGTCGCTGCACAAAGCCGGGTTTGATTACGATCACAGCCAGCAACGCAGGTTGTATCGCATGCTGGTGCGTGGTGACCGGCCGTATTGATGCGGTGAACGGTGCAGATGAGGCCCGCCATGTCCCTTCAGTTTCGCCCGCTTGGACCGTGCATCGGTGCCGAGGTCGAGGGCATGGATCTGCGCGAACCGCTGTCCTTCGCGCAGGCCACCGAGATACACGCCGGCATGGACCGGTATGCCGTGCTCGTCTTTCACGGCCAGCCCCTTACGAACGAGCAGCACCTCTCCTTCACCGGCGCGCTGGGACCGCTTGAAAACACCATGGCCAACACCCTGCGCGCCGCCGCGGATTTTCGTTTGCCGCCGACGTTCGCCGACGTGTCGAACCTCGACGGCAACAACCAGCCGTTCGGGGTCGATGACCGCAGGCGCCTGTTCGCCATCGGCAATCGCCTGTGGCACTCCGACTCGTCGTTCAAGGCAGTCCCGGCGAAATACTCGCTGCTGCGCGCGCTCACCATACCCTCGAAGGGCGGCAACACCGAGTTCGCCCACATGGGCGCGGCCTACGAGGCGCTGGACGACGAAACCAAAGCGTTGATCGAGGATCTCGTCTGCGAGCACTCCCAGTTGTTCTCGCGCGAGGCGATCGGGTTCAAGGAATTCACGCCGGAGGAACGCGAGCGCTTCAAGCCGGTGCGCCAGAGACTGGTTCGCATCTTGGCGGGCACCGGGCGCAAATCGATCTACCTGTCGTCCCACGCCGGCACCATCGTCGGCTGGC
>CAZQJF010000831.1:0-1559 GCA_964593735.1 uncultured Streptomycetaceae bacterium
AAACCACGCCCGCCGCGGTCGATTCCCGGCTCAACGCACCGCTCCCGACCGGGGAGCGCCGGCCGGCGCCGGCCGGTGCCGGGCTCTCCTACGGCGTGAGCTTCCACTCGCTGATGGAGAGCCTGACCGGCGGCGTTCCCGCCGAACGCGCCGCCCTCAGGCGCGCGCTCGGACTGACCGAGCACGCGTTCGCACCCCTGTGGGACCAGGCGCAGCGCGTGCTCGCCGCGCCCGCGCTTGCACGTTTCTTCGATGCCGCGCAGTACGGACGCGCGCTGAACGAAGTGCCCTACACCACCGAAAGCGGGGACGTGCGCCGCATCGACCGCCTGGTGGAATTCGCGGACGCCGTATGGGTGCTGGACTACAAGACCGGCGACCGGCAGACTGCCGATCCAGCCCTGATGGGGCAATATCGCGCGCAGCTGACGGAGTACCGCGACGCCATGCGCCGGGTCTATGGCGACAAGCGCAAGGTAAACGCAACCATCGTGTTCGCCGACGGCAGCACGCTGGAAATCGAAGACAACTGAGCGAAGACAACTGAGCGAAGACGACTGAGGCGAGGAGATTGGTACCATGGCCGGCAAGGATCCCGATACAACGCTGCGTTCCACTCCCGAAACCGTGAGTTGGGGCTGGATCGCCGCCGACCGGGCGGCGGTGCTGCGCGTGAAATCGGGGCAGACCGTGCGCATCGACACGGTTACGCACCAGGGCATCAACACCAGCGACGACCCGGTGACCTTCTTCGGCAGGGCCGGCATTTCCGCCGAGAAGGTGCTGCCCGACGCAATCGAGATTTTTCAGCGGGTCAAACGAGAGGGAAATGCCGGACCGCACCTTCTGACGGGGCCGGTGCATATCGAAGGCGCACAGCCGGGCGACATGCTCGAAGTGCGCGTCCTCGACGTCGAGATCCGCGTGCCCTACGGCGTCAATGCCACCGGCCCCGGGTCGGGCGCCGTGCCCGACCTGCTGGCGCAGCCGGAGCAGAAGGTCATCAAGCTCGACCTGCAGCGCAAGGTCGCCCTGTTTGCGCGGGACGTGGAAGTGCCCCTCGGCCCGTTCATGGGCATCGTCGCGGTAGCGCCTCCGCCCGGGCTCAGGCGCGTGAGCACCAAGCCGCCCGGCGCATTCGGCGGGAACATCGATTTCAAGCACCTGGTGGCGGGCAGCACGCTGTATCTGCCGGTGTTCAACGACGGGGCGCTTTTCTATACCGGCGACGGGCACGCTTGCCAGGGCGATGGGGAGGTCGATGGCACGGCGATCGAGATTTCCCTGGCGCCGACCATGCAGCTCATCGTGCACCCGGCCGCCGGCAGGTCGATGAAGTGGCCCCGCGCGGAAGACGCGGCGCACTACTATTCCATGGGCATGGCCCCCACCCTGGACGAGGCGCTGCGCGAGGCGATCCGCGAAGCGGTGGATTTCCTGCAAGCACGGGCCGGGCTCACGGCAACGGAAGCCTACGCGCTGTGCAGTCTAGCCGTTGACTTCAGGATCGGCGAGGCGGTGAACAACGTGCTGATGGTCTACGGCGCCATTCCGAAGCG
>CAZQJF010000832.1:0-1551 GCA_964593735.1 uncultured Streptomycetaceae bacterium
ACTGAAGGCGCCGGAGATCATCGTCAGGAACGAGAAGAGAATGCTGCAGGAGGCCGTCGACTCGCTGCTCGACAACGGCCGCCGCGGCAAGGCAATGACCGGCGCGAACAAGCGGCCGTTGAAATCGCTGGCCGACATGATCAAGGGTAAAGGAGGCCGTTTCCGCCAGAATCTGCTCGGCAAGCGTGTCGATTATTCGGGCCGCTCGGTGATCGTCGTGGGACCGCAGCTCAAGCTGCATCAGTGCGGACTGCCCAAGCTCATGGCGCTCGAGTTGTTCAAACCTTTCATCTTCCACAAGCTGGAGGTAATGGGACTTGCTACCACCGTCAAGGCGGCAAAGCGAATGGTGGAAGGCCAGGAGCCCATCGTGTGGGACATTCTGGAAGAGGTCATACGCGAGCATCCGGTACTGCTCAACCGCGCACCCACATTGCACCGCCTCGGAATCCAGGCGTTCGAGCCGGTACTGATCGAAGGCAAGGCGATTCAGTTGCATCCGCTCGTGTGCGCCGCGTTCAACGCGGACTTCGACGGGGACCAGATGGCGGTGCACGTGCCGCTGTCGCTCGAAGCGCAAATGGAAGCGCGCACGCTGATGTTGTCCTCCAACAACGTGCTCTCGCCTGCCAACGGCGAGCCGATCATCGTGCCATCCCAGGACATCGTGCTCGGGCTCTACTACGTCACGCGCGAGAAAGTTGGCGCGCGCGGCGAAGGCTCCATGTTCTCGAATGTAGCGGAGGTCTCGCGGGCGTACGATACGAGCCAAGTCGAGATCAGCGCGAAAGTGACGGTGCGCATCAAGGAATACGAGCTCGACGAGGGCGGCGAGAAGCGCGAGAAGGTCTCGCGCTTCGAAACGACGGTGGGCCGCGCGTTGCTTTCGGACATTCTGCCCGTGGGCCTGCCGTTCGAGCTCATCAACAAGGCGCTCAAAAAGAAAGAGCTCGTCAAGCTCATCAACGCGAGCTTCCGACGCTGTGGCTTGAGAGAGACCGTAATATTCGCCGATAAGCTGATGTACACGGGCTTCTCCATGGCGACCAGGGCCGGCATCTCGATTGCCGTGGACGACATGCTGATTCCCGCGCAGAAACACGTGATCATCGCGGATGCCGAAAAAGAGGTGCAGGAGATCGAGAAGCAATACACCTCGGGCTTGGTGACGCAGGGTGAGCGCTACAACAAGGTGGTGGACATCTGGGGGCGTGCCGGAGACCTCGTCGCCAAGGCGATGATGGAGCAGCTCGGCGTCGAGCCGGTGCTCGACTGGGACCGCAAGAAGAGCGAATGGACCGAACGCAAGGACAAGAAGGGCAACACGGTCATGCAGGAGTCGTTGAACGCCATTTACATGATGGCCGATTCCGGCGCACGCGGTTCGGCCGCGCAGATCCGGCAGCTCGCGGGGATGCGAGGGCTGATGGCCAAACCGGACGGCTCGATCATCGAGACGCCGATCACCGCGAATTTCCGCGAAGGCCTGAACGTGCTGCAGTACTTCATCTCCACGCACGGCGCCCGCAAGGGTCTTGCCGACACCGCCTT
>CAZQJF010000833.1:0-1548 GCA_964593735.1 uncultured Streptomycetaceae bacterium
AAAATAAAGAAAGTCCCCTTCGTCCAGCAATCCGATTTGCTCAAATACCTCCCGCCTCGCGATCAGACTCGCACCGGAAACCCAGTTGCATTCATGAGCCGCCTCTTGCACTGGTGGCGAGACCACGTAGTGCTTTAGCACGCGGCTGAGAATACCCAAACGCGCGCCGGACTCCAACTCCCCCAATGGCGTGAATGCGTTGTGCGCAGAGCACTCCGCACCCCCCTCAACGTTTTCGAGACGGCTCCCGGCGATCCCCACGCGCGGATGCCCGTCCATGAAATCCACGAGCGCGCGAATGGCCCCACCTTGGACGACAGTGTCAGGGTTAAGCAGCATGACATAGTCGACACGGTCGGCCGACCGCAATGCTTCAGCAATCCCGGCGTTGTTACCAAATGCGAATCCGCCGTTGCGATCGAGCGGGAGCAGCGAGGCCCACCCTTGCCATCCTTCCCGGTCAATGGCTCTCGTCAGCCCTTCTACGGAGCCATTGCCCGAAGCGTTATCTACCACAACAGCATGGAAGTTTGGCAGTCCAGCAGTCTGTCCTGCAATGGAACGAAGGCAATGGACCGCCAGATCCGCGGTGCGATAGTTAACGATGACGATCCAGACGCTCCCAGCCACTTGTCTAGTCCTCCTTAGCGGCGCTTGGTCGCGAGGAAAGCGAGGCCCGGCGTGACGTGCTTCACGAACGAAGCAGGAATAAATGGCATCAACAACCGCGTGCTACGGCTCTCACCCTGAGTAAACCCGGGTCTGCGGCGCGCTTCGCGGATCGAAGCGGCGTCGGTAGGCAGGTAGTGGGTCGGAAAGCGCATCTCAGGCGTGGCCCAGTATGAATCGACCTTGCCGAAGCCCGCGTCGTGCAACATGGCCTTCAGCGCGGTGTACGAGTAGAGAAAGCCAGCGGGTCTGGGGTGGCCATTTAGCCGTACCAGCAACCGCGTAAGCGATCGCGGCAAAGCGCTGCCAAAACGGAGGTCGTAGCAGTGCTCGTCGGGCTTGCCGATGAGCAAGCGCAAGGCAAAGCGGTTTTTCGTAGCCAGGTACAGGGATCCACCGGGCTTTAGCACACGACGGATTTCGTCGAGGAGCCGGCGCTGGACGTTGCCAATCGACTCGTCCGAACATCGCGAGGCACACCACTCAAAGACGAGGTTCAGGACCACCAATTCGAATGACTCGTTTCCGTAAGGCAGCCGGCAGTCGTCGCCCCCCACGGCGAGGTGTACGTTGGTCATACCTTCCTGTCGGCAGCGTTCCGCGGCGAACTCCGCTTGACCAGCCACCACCTCCAGGGCGCAGATCGAACTCGCCCGACGTGCCAGAAGTGCGGTGAACTGACCCAGGCCCGGGCCGATCTCGAGCACGTCGCTATCGCGAGTCAGAGGCAGCAAGTCGATGAACGACGCTCGCCCAACTTCGGTGACATAGCGGATGAATCCTGCATCCTCGCCGTAAACCACGCGCAGCGCTGATCGCCATCCGTTCTCGCGTGCCAGCCGGTTTAGCCGCTTCAGTTTCTCCGTCGTCTGCTCGTCT
>CAZQJF010000834.1:0-1547 GCA_964593735.1 uncultured Streptomycetaceae bacterium
CGGCGGTGAAGTTACGCGTGTACTGGGTGATCTTGCGCCGCCCCGATTCGCCTTCCTTCTTGAGCGTTTCCAGCGAAGGCGAGACCACTGTCATCAGCTGCATGATGATCGACGCCGAAATGTAGGGCATGATGCCGAGCGCGAATATCGTGAATCGAGACAGCGCCCCGCCGGAAAACATGTTGAACATGTCGATGATTCCGCCCTTCTGCGAGCGGAAGAGCTCCGCGAGCTGGTCGGGATCGATCCCCGGCACGGGGATGAAAGAGCCGATGCGGAAGACGATGAGCGCTCCCAGCAGGAACAGCAGGCGACGCTTCAGGTCGCCCATCCGGGAAAGGCTCAGCAGCGATTCGTTGGCAGCCAATGCTATTCAGCCTTCGGTTCGCTTTTCTCCGCGCCCTTGTCCTTGGACCTGGCGCGGGACCGGGATTCCTGCTTGCCCTGGGCCGCCTTGTCGGGCGCGGGCGCCTCGACGCTGCCGCCCGCCGCCTCGACCGCCGCGCGCGCCCCCTTGGAAACGAGCAATCCCTTCAGCGCGACCTTGCGCTTGATCTCGCCCGCCAGGATCACTTTCGCCTTGAGGGAATACGAGGGCACCACCTTGGCTTCCTTGAGCGCAGCGAGGTCGATGGTGCCGGCAGCCATTTTCTCCAGGTCCGAGAGGCGAACTTCCGCGGTGTCGTCGCGATGCATGGAAGTGAAACCCCGCTTGGGGACCCGCCGCTGCAGCGGCATCTGGCCGCCCTCGAAGCCAACTTTGTGAAATCCGCCGGCACGCGACTTCTGGCCCTTGTGCCCGCGTCCCGCCGTCTTGCCGTGGCAGCCGAATCCTCGCGCGACGCGCTTCTTCTCGCGGTTCGAGCCGGGAGCTGGCTTGATCTTGTTTAGCCGCATGGGGAAACCGTTTCGTAATGCCGTTCCAATTCAATTGAACTCAACCAAGGAATCTCTTCGCACTCACTTAGGCGGAGATTCCTCGCACTTGACCAGATAGAAAACCCGTTCGATCATGCCGCGCATCGAAGGCGTGTCGGGCACCTCCACCGTCTGGTGCAGCTTCCGCAGTCCCAACCCGCGCACGCACGCGCGATGCGCCTGCTTGCTGCCGACCGGGCTGTGCACCAGCGTGACTTTGAGCATCTTCGTCTGCTCCGTCGCCATGGTTACCCCGTGATTTCCTCGATCGTCTTGCCGCGCTTTGCGGCTATTTCCGCCGGCGTATTCATGCTGATGAGCCCGTTGATCGTCGCGCGCACGACGTTGTAGGGGTTGGTGGATCCCAGGCACTTCGCGAGCACGTTGTGTACGCCCATCACTTCAAACACCGCGCGCATCGGG
This sequence comes from uncultured Streptomycetaceae bacterium, assembly GCA_964593735.1. GTDB lineage: Bacteria > Pseudomonadota > Gammaproteobacteria > Burkholderiales > SG8-41 > SG8-41. Next base: position 1,342 of record CAZQJF010000834.1, read on the forward strand.
CCGCCGGCGATGATGCCCGTGCCGTCGGATGCGGGCTGCATGAAGACGCGGGAAGCGCCATGGTGACCGATCACTGCGTGCTGCAGCGTGCCGCGCTTGAGGTTTACTTTGACCATCTTGCGCCGCGCTTCTTCCATCGCCTTCTGCACCGCCACGGGCACTTCCCGCGCCTTGCCCTTGCCCATGCCGATGCGGCCATCGCCGTC
>CAZQJF010000835.1:0-1545 GCA_964593735.1 uncultured Streptomycetaceae bacterium
TGCTCAACCGGAGCCCACTGGACCACTGCCGCGAATCCGGTATGCGGTACCAAATTAGAACAGAGAGGCCCGATCCACGTTCGGATCCGGCCTCTCTGGCTGTTCTAATTGTGTCTCAGCACCCTTATCAGCACCCTTATGAGCGCCAGGCCATCAACCCGTTCCCCTGCCTAGGATGACATCTAGCCGCTCTGCCGCCTCACGATACGGCAGTCACCTGTCCCGGAAGCTGGTTCGCATACTGTGAGATTCGGACCACCAACCAGTTCACGCTCATGCTGACCGCTTCATGCTTCGCGGTGCCCAGACCTGCCTGGTGAGCTGACTTCGACTCACGCACCCACCGGACGCGTGGCGCCAGTGATCGGCGGTGCTCGTTGAAGGGCTGCGGTCTTGCCGGAGCGCGTACCGTGACTACGTGAGGATCGCAGTCATGGGTGCCGGCGGGCTCGGGGGGTACTTCGGCGCACGCCTCGCGCAGGGCGGACATGACGTTCATTTCATTGCTCGGGGCGCTCATCTTGCCGCGATCGGTGCCGCGGGGCTCCGCGTGCGGAGCGTGCGTGGCGACTTCGAGCTCCCGCCTGAGCGGGTGCCCGTGACTGATGACCCGTCGTCCATCGGACCCTGTCAGGTCGTCCTCTTCACGGTCAAGTCATACGACACCGATGCCGCCGCACAGAGCCTGCACCCACTGCTGGCGCCAGAGACTGCGGTCATCTCGCTCCAGAACGGGATCGACAACGAGGACAAGCTGGCGGCGCGCATTGGTGCCGAGCACGTCGTGGGCGGCGTCGCCTTCATCTTCGCCGGCATCGCCGAACCGGGTGTGATCCGGGATTCGGGCGGCCCTGCGCGGATCGCCTTCGGCGAGCTGGACGGGCGGCGGACGGCACGGCTCGAAGCCTTCCTGGTGGCGTGCACCGAGTCGGGGATCGAGGCGGCCATTGCACCCGACATTCGTGTCGCACTGTGGTCCAAGTGGGCCTTCATCTGCGCGCAGGCGGGCCTGACCGCCGCGACGCGGCTTCCGATAGGCGAGATCCGGACGTCGCCGGCCGCGTGGGGGCTCTTCCAGGAGGTGGTGACGGAGGCCTGGCGCATCGGTCGTGCCGAGACAGTACCGCTGCCTGACGAACTGGTGGAGCAGCACCTGAGGTTCGCGACCGGCCTCGAGCATGATGCCCGTTCGTCGCTCTATGACGACCTGGTCGCCGGCCGGCGGATGGAACTCGACGCACTGCTCGGGGAGCTCGTGCGACGCGCCGAGCGGAATGGCATTTCGGCGCCAGCGGGAGGCGCCCTGTACGCAGTCCTGGAGCCCTGGGCGCGTCGCAACGCAGGGTGACGGACCCAGAACTCGCGGCTAGCTGAACAGGCGCCGCCCGGCCTCCTGGAGCGCCGGCACGCCGCGGATGTCGGAGTCGAGCAGAGGCACCACCGCGCGCACGTCGTCGCCGAAGGTCTCGCCGATCTCGCGCAGGTAGCCCGCCTGCATGGCGATTCGGTTGCGGACGAACTCGCCGCCCTCGCCGGTGCCCTTCG
>CAZQJF010000836.1:0-1545 GCA_964593735.1 uncultured Streptomycetaceae bacterium
GGCGGCGCCGCGGCTCGCGGCCGCCGGGGCGCGGATCACCGAGGTGGCGCTCGACGGGGAGTTCGCCGATCTCGCCGAAGCGCAAATCAGGGTGAGCGCCTTCGAGTTCTATCGCGCGCTCGCCTACGAGCGCACGAAGTTTCCCGGGCTCATTTCCGAAAGCCTGACGGGCCGGCTGTCGAGCGGTGGCCGTGTGACCCGAGCGCAGTACGAGGAAGCGCAGGCGCTCGCGCTCCGTTGCCGCGCGCAGCTCGCCGAGGTTCACCGCGACTACGACGTGCTGCTCTCGCCCAGCGCTACGGGCGAAGCCCCGCGCAGCCTCGAGTCTACGGGCGATCCCATATTCGGGCTGACCTGGACGCTGATGCTCGGCCCCGCCGTGACGCTGCCCGTCTTCACCGGGCCGTCCGGCCTGCCGCTCGGCGCGCAGGTCACCGGCCTGCCGGGACGGGACGCGCACGTCCTGTTGTGTGCCGAATGGGTGCAGCGCGCGCTGGCGGAGCAGACTTGAAGCAGGTTCACATCGCCAAGCACGCGCCCGAAGCGCATCTCGTGAGGGGCTTCCTCGAGTCGAACGGCATCGCCGCCGTGGTGCGTGGCGAGTTTCTGACGAGCGGCTGGGGCGAGCTGCCGGTGGACGTGTGCGGCGTGTGGATCGTGGACAACGCGCAGTACGAGCGAGCGCACGCCCTCCTGCTCGCATACCTGAACGGTGATCTCGCGCGCCAGTTCCGCGGAGAGCATTGGCGCTGCCCGCAGTGCGGCGAGCAGCTCGAAGGTCAGTTCACCGCGTGCTGGAGGTGCGGCGGCGCGAGGCCGTAGCTACGGCTGGGCGAGCCCGAGCTCGATCAGCACGGCCTTCATCGCCCGGTAGTCGCGGTCCACGGTGTCCCTGAACTCCGCGCCGGTCTTGAAGAAATTCCCCCAGTAGTTGCGCTCGAGCTCCGCCTTCCAGTCCGCGGTCTCGACCACCTTGCGCAGGGCATTTTCCCAGAATGCCACCTGTTCGGCGGTCAGCCCCTTGGGACCGATGATGCTGCGCCAGCTTCCGTACACCAGGTCCACGCCCTGCTCTTTCCAGGTCGGAACGCCGGCCATCGCCCCGGGCAGGCGCTGGCCGGAGGACACGCCCAGCACACGCAGCTTGCCCGCGGCCATGTGGGGCGCCGCGTTGCCGGCGCCGGTGGAAACCAGCTCGATGTGGCCGCCCAGGAGCGCGGTAAGCGACGCGGCCGAGCCCTTGAACACGACCGTTTTCAGATCGCGCGGGTTGGCGCCTATGCTTTTCATGAACAGCCCGGCAATGATGTGATGATGGTTGCCGAGCGCCGAAGCGAAGCCCAGGGACATGGCCTGGGGATCCGACCGCATCCGCGCGATCAGGTCGCTGCCGGCCTTCAGCGGCGAGGCGGTATTGACGGTGAGCACGACGTAGTCGTTGAAGATCGAGGCGATGGGCGAGAAGTCGGCGTAGCTCACCTTGCTCGAGCCGGTGGCGTGGCTGGTGATAAGCGTCGAGGTGCCGATCAGCAGGTAGTGCGGGTC
>CAZQJF010000837.1:0-1542 GCA_964593735.1 uncultured Streptomycetaceae bacterium
AGCCACAGATAACACATACAAGGTCACAGCAAACCGGACAACGAAGACCTAACTTGATCCTGAATCATAAAATCTGCGTTTATCTGCGTGCATCTGCGGCTAAATCCTGCAGTTGATCTTGGCGTTTCGAAATCTGTGTTTATCTGTGTGTATCTGTGGCCAAGTCCTGCTTTCGTTTCTGAGATAGTTCCCGCCGTCACCCGTCACGCCTCACCAGTCAAAGCGTCGCCCTCGGCCGCAGGTATTTCTCGCGGTCGATCGACTTGACGGGTATTTTTTCGACGCGGCCTTCGCGCAGCACCTCGAGCGGAATCTCGACGCCCGCCTCGCCCCGCGACCATAACCGGTTGTAGAAATCGGCCTGTCCCTTGATGGGCTGGCCGCCGATGCCCACGATCACGTCGCCCACCCTGATCGCGGCGTCGTCGGCCGGGCTTTCCGGGGAAATCCGCGTAACGATGACGTTCCCCTGGACTTCCTGGGTGTTGACGCCGATCCATGGGCGCGGACGCGCCGACGACTTGCCGTTGGCGATGAGATCGTCCAGCAGCGGTTTCAGCAGGTCTATCGGCACGAAGAGGTTGCCCGGCACCCGGGTCCGCGATCCCAGCGCGTCGCCGACCACCAGCGAGCCTATCCCGAGCAGCTTCCCTTCCCGGTTGAGCAACGCCGCGCCGCTCCAGTTCACGGTAGCCGGCGCGGTATAGATCGCCTCGTCGAGCAGATACTCCCAGTAGCCGACGAACTGCCGGCGCGAAACCACGTACGCGGGCGCCACGCCGTCGAACCCTACGATCAGCACGAGTTCCCGATCTGCGACCTTCGCAGACTGTCCGAGCTGGACCGGCTTCACCGGGAGCGGCCGCAATGCCCGCAGCAGGCCGAAGCCGGTGTTGTAGTCGTATCCCACCACGGTGGCGGGAAACGACCGGCCGTCGGACGTCAGCAGTTCCACGGTTTCAACTTCCGTGATCAGGTAGCCTATGGTCAGCACCAGCCCGTCGGCGCCGATGACGACCCCGCTGCCTTCGCGCTGCGGACCGAGGGTTCTCATGGAGCGCGCGTTGGAAACAGCCTTGCTCCGCACTCTGACGACCGAGAGGGCGTCTACAGTCAGGTCTGATGGCTGGCCCGAAGCAGGCGCCGCCGGGGGGGTGGGCTGCTCCTGCGCTGCGCCGGGCAACGGCCCGCACAAACCCGTCACGAGCAGTGCGCCGGCAATCCTCCAGAGCGCGCTGCGGGCCGGCGTCGTTTGGAGTGCCCCCATGATGATCGCACCGCCTTTCGAAATCGCTGTACCTATGCTACGCCCATCCATCACCGGGTCATAACCGCGTGGCGAAGCGCGCCAAACAGTCCAGATTACTGTGCCATCTGCCGAAAGCCCGATCGGCGTTCGCGCTACAATCCCCGGTGTCAGAGCGAAAGGCCCGCCGCGTGGCATGCGGCCCAGCCACCGCTAGTTGAATGACATCGGGAAGAGACCACTAGCAGGTTGATGCAAAACCCTTGGAAACCCCGTTCGTGTTGAGCGTAGCGCAG
>CAZQJF010000838.1:0-1526 GCA_964593735.1 uncultured Streptomycetaceae bacterium
CTTGGTCCCGACACACTCCTTACGCAAAACCGCCCGCAGGAAAACAGCACAATTGCTGTGATGTATGCTTCAGACAGACTCGTATCTCGTCGCCATTATCCCGTCACCCGTATCGCGTCACTCCTCCAGGCCAGCGCCATGAGCTCCTACCTCCCCGCTGAAATCGGAATGTCTTTGTCCGAAGTGGACACGCCGTCCTTGATCCTCGATCTCGACGCGTTCGAGCGCAATCTCGACCGGCTCGCTGCCTCGCTCGCCGGCAAGAAAGTCAAAGTCCGCCCGCACGCCAAGAGCCATAAGTGCCCGCACATCGCGCTCGCGCAGATCGCGCGCGGGGCGGTCGGAGTGTGCTGCCAGAAGGTGAGCGAGGCCGAAGCGATGGTGCTGGGGGGCGTCAGGGACGTGCTGATCGCCAACGAGGTCGTCGGCGCGGTCAAGCTCAAGCGTCTCGCTGCCCTTGCCCGGCAGGCGCGCGTCGCCGTCTGCGTGGACGACGCAGGCAACGTCGCCGCGCTCGACGCGGCGGCTGGCGCGGAATTCGGCGTGCGGCTCGACGTGCTGGTCGAGATCAACGTCGGCGCCAATCGCTGCGGTGTCGAGCCGGGGGCGCCGGCGGTGAAGCTGGCGCAGAAGGTCTCGGCGTGCCCCAATTTGCGCTTCGCGGGTCTCCAGGCTTACCAGGGCGGCGCGCAGCACCTGCGCAAGGTCGAAGAGCGGCGGGCCGCGATCGAAAAGGCGGTCGCCGCGGTGCGCGCCACTGTCGAAGCGCTGGGCAAGGCCGGGATCGAGTGCGAGAAGGTGACCGGCGCCGGCACGGGAACGTACCTGTTCGAAGCCACGAGCGGCGTCTACGACGAAATCCAGGCCGGCTCGTACATCTTCATGGACGTGGACTACGGCCGCAACGAGTGGACGGAGAGCGGCATTCCCCGTTTCGAGCACAGCCTGTTCGTGTGGGCCACCGTGATGAGCCGGCCCACGGCCGAGCGCGCCGTGGTTGACGCGGGGCTCAAGGCCTCCAGCGTGGATTCGGGCATGCCCCGCGTCGCCGAGTTGGCCGGTGTGGAGTACGTAAAGGCCTCCGACGAGCACGGCGTATTGAAGCTCACGGATCAAGCGCGCCTCGCCGTCGGCGACAAACTGAAGCTCATCCCCGGCCACTGCGATCCCACCGTCAATCTCTACGACCACTATGTCTGCGTGCGCGCAGGGAAGGTCGAGGCGCTGTGGCCTATCACGGCGCGCGGCGCTGTTTGGTGAAGGAGCTGTTCCAGGTTCAAAGTTCAAGGTTCAAGTCGGTTGTGCAACGTTGAACTTTGAACTCGGAACGTTGAACAGGCTCGCCGCGCTCGCGGCAATGATGCCATGGCCGAGATCATTCAGGGACTCTGGATAGGCCGGCCGCTGTCGGCCATCGAGCGCCTGTCGATCGCGTCGTTCCTGCGAAATGGCCACGAGTACCACCTGTATTGCTACGAGGACCTCGCAGGCGTGCCCTCGGGCGCCGTTGTCAAGGACGGCAACGC
>CAZQJF010000839.1:0-1523 GCA_964593735.1 uncultured Streptomycetaceae bacterium
CCTGCGGCGTGACGGGACGGTGTGGACGACGGACAAGGACGGCATCGCCGCGGCATTGCTCGCGGCCGAGATCACCGCGCGCCTCGGCCGCGACCCAGGCGAAGTCTATCGCGAGCTCGCAGCCGAGCTCGGGACGCCTGCTTACGCGCGCAAGGACGCGCCCGCCACCCCCGCTCAGAAGCAGGTCTTGAAGCGCCTCTCAGCGGAGCAGGTGCGGCTCACCGAGCTTGCCGGGGAGCCCGTGCAACGCGTACTCACGCATGCACCCGGCAACGGCGCGCCGCTCGACGGCGTAAAAGTCGAAGCCGCAAGCGCCTGGTTCGCAGCGCGCCCTTCAGGCACCGAGGACGTCTACAAAATCTATGCCGAAAGCTTCCGGGGCGCGGATCACCTGCGCCTCGTACTCGCAGAGGCGCAGACGATCGTCGACGATGCCTTGCTGCATGGCGCTTGAATGCCACCCCCTACCGACAAGGAACAACCTGTGAACGAATCGCTCTCGTCCGCGCTCTTGCCCGAACTGCTCGTGAAAATGAACGCCTACTGGCGCGCCGCGAACTATCTTTCCGTGGGCCAGATTTATCTCTTCGACAACCCGCTGCTCAAGGCAGCTCTCGCCATCGAGCACGTAAAACCGCGGCTCGTGGGCCACTGGGGCACGACGCCGGGTCTCAACTTCATTTACGTGCACTTGAATCGCATCATCACGCAGCACGATCTCAACATGATGTGCGTGATCGGCCCTGGCCATGGCGGTCCCGGCCTCGTTGCCAACACGTATCTCGAAGGAACGTACAGCGAGGTTTATCCGGAGGTCTCGCAGGATGAGCGCGGGATCAAGGGGCTCTTCAAGCAGTTCTCGTTTCCAGGCGGCATTCCCAGCCACGTGTCGCCAGAAGTGCCCGGCTCCATCAACGAGGGCGGCGAGCTCGGATATTCGCTGATGCACGCCTACGGCGCGGCGTTCGACAACCCGGATCTGATCGTCGCGTGCGTCGTAGGCGACGGGGAGGCCGAGACCGGACCGCTCGCAGCGAGCTGGCACTCGAACAAGTTTCTGAACCCCGCGCATGACGGCGCGGTTCTGCCGATCCTTCACTTGAACGGCTACAAGATCGCGAGTCCCACCGTGCTGGGCCGCATAAGCCACGAGGAGCTCGATCATCTTTTTCGCGGTTACGGGTACGAGCCTCTTTTCGTCGAAGGCGAGGAGCCCGCTCAAGTCCACCAGGCGATGGCTGCAGCGCTCGATCGGGTGGTCGATAGAATTCGCAGCATCCAACGCGACGCGCGCTCGAGCGAAGGCACGGAATTGGAAACGCGGCGGCCGATGTGGCCGATGATCGTTCTGCGCACGCCGAAAGGCTGGACCGGGCCCAAAACCGTGGACGGACAGCAGACCGAAGGCTCGTGGCGCTCGCATCAAGTGCCGCTCGCGAACCTCGCCGGCAACCCCGAGCACCTCAAGATCCTGGAGCAGTGGCTCAAGAGCTATCGCCCCGAGGAGCTTTTCGACGCGAGCG
>CAZQJF010000840.1:0-1522 GCA_964593735.1 uncultured Streptomycetaceae bacterium
GCCCGCGTGCTCGGCGAGCGCACCGGCGGAACGGTGCTGCTCGAGGCGCCGGATTCGAACCCTTTTCTTCCCGGCTTCTACCAGGATCGCGCCCGCTATGCGCTGCCGGCCCAGCTCTATTTTCTGTTCCAGAGGGCGAATCATGCCCGCGCGCTGAACCAGCCCGATCTGTTTGCACGGCTCACGGTCGCCGACTTCATGCTGGAGAAGGACGCGTTGTTCGCGCGCCTCAACCTGAACGACGACGAACTGGCCCTTTACCACCAGGTGTACGCGCAACTGCGGCCGCCGACGCCCGCGCCCGACCTGGTGATCTATCTCCAGGCTTCCGCGGAGACGCTGATCGAGCGCGTGCACGGGCGCGGCGTCAGCTACGAGCGCAATATGCCCGACGAGTACCTGGTGCGGCTGGCCGAGGCCTACGCCAGGTTCTTCTATCAATACGACGCAGCGCCGCTGCTCATTGTCAACTCTGATAATCTCAACTTTGTTGCCGAACCGGGTGATTTTGATCTATTGTTGCGCCGCATAAGCGCGATGCGGGGCCCCCGCGAGTTCTTCAGCCTGGGAAGTTAGGTAAATGAACCGCAGAGGCGCGGAGAAGTGCCCAGTGTGGCTGGGGGCAAGGATTGGAAAGCGCAACGGCTGCTGTCGAACGATTCTTTGCTGGAATTCTCCGGGTCTCCGCGTCTCTGCGGTGAAAAATGAGGTTTTATGCGCGTTACTTTGACCACGCTGCAGAAGATGGCACAGGAAGGCAGCAAGATCTCCATGCTCACGTGTTACGACGCGAGCTTCGCCGGCGTGCTCGAGGAAGCCGGGGTGGAGAGCCTGTTGATCGGCGACTCGCTCGGCAACGTGCTGCAGGGGCACGAGTCCACGCTGCCGGTGACCCTGCGCGATATCGTGTATCACACCCAGTGCGTCGCGCGCGGCTCCAAGCGCGGGTTCGTGATCGGCGACATGCCGTTCGCCACTTTCCAGATATCGCCCCAGGAGACGCTGCGCAACGCCGCCGAGATCATGGCCGCGGGCGCACACATGGTGAAGATCGAGGGCGGCCGGCCGATGCTCGAAACCATCGAATTCCTTGCCGATCGCGGCATTCCGGTATGCGGGCACCTGGGACTCACGCCCCAGTCGGTGCACCAGATCGGAGGCTACAAAGTGCAGGGCAAGGGCGAGGGGGCCGCCCAGCAGTTGTTGAAGGAGGCGAAGCAGGTCGCGCAGGCCGGGGCCGGCATGATCGTGCTGGAAGCGATTCCCGCTACGCTCGCCGGCGAGGTCACCCGATCGGTCCAGGTCCCCACCATCGGCATAGGCGCCGGACCGGAGTGCTCGGGCCAGGTGCTCGTGCTCTACGACATGCTGGACATCTTTCCCGGCAGAAAGGCGAAGTTCGTCAAGAACTTCCTGCGTCTGGCCGGCTCGGTCCAGGGCGCGGTCGAACTGTACGTGAAGGAAGTCAGATCCGGAGCTTTTCCCGGCCCGGAACACTCGTTCTCCGCCTAGGAATCTGCCG
>CAZQJF010000841.1:0-1522 GCA_964593735.1 uncultured Streptomycetaceae bacterium
CGTTATCTCGAAGGATTGTTCCGCCGCTTTCTCACGATGGTGGACAAGCTGCGGCGCGAGAGCGACGGTATTTGACCTAGTGGCGGCTGGTGACACCGGCGAGCGACAGCAGTAGTGCCATCACCCACATCGCGATCGAGATCACCGCAGTGTACATCGCGAAGGTGAAATAGGCATCGCGCAGCACGGTCGAGGCCGCCCATTGCGCATAGGCTTCCGGCGGCCGGAAGTTCTTGTCGAGATAGAGCCACATCTCGGTGTGCTTGTAGTTCTGCGTCAACGCGTAGCGCGCCTTCAGGATCAGAATGAATGTCATCATCAGGGTGAGGATGCCGCCGGCCTGAAACACGGCACGCGGGTCGAAGCTCATACCGACCATGACGCAGATGATGGCGAGCATGCCGAAGCCGCAGGCGCGGGCAACCGACGCGAAGGCTTGCTTGCGCATTTCTTCCATACGGCTCTCCGCCGGGCGCGGCCCGGCGGGACCGCTTCGTCTCAGTCGATAGTGCAACGGGCGTGCCGAAATGGCGAGGGGGTGCAATGCGTCCGGGCCGGTTCTCACAAAGATTTGGTAAGCCCTATAGACCAAATTGGAAGAAATTCGCCGCTGCCGGCAAGGTGAGCAGAGCAACGCCGGCAAGCCAAAGCCACATGGAGACCTCGGTCGATTCCTGCGCGCCGCTCCAGCGCTCGTACAGCGCAGCCGGAATGCCGCCGAGGATCAGAGTGATCGTCGCAAACAGGATCGAAGACAGGAACAGCAGCACGCTGAGGCTGAGCAAGAAGTCCGGCATCAGCACGAATACGAACGGAAACATGCCGACCAGCCAAGGCGAAAAAATGCCGTTAATGGTCGCAAACAACACGATCGCGATCACATAGGACTGCGTGCTCATTGCGGCGTCACTCCGGTGGTCGGCATTTGCCCGACGCTTGCAAACAGAATGAGGAGCGCGACGCGCGCGGTGAGCAGCCAGACGGAGGCGAACAACAGCACCAGCATGTGCGGCACCGCGAGCGGCGTCACGAAGCGGACCGCGCGCAGGACCGGCTCGGTGAGCCATATGAATGCGCGCCAGATATAATTGGTGGATTCTGGTTGGAAGATGAAGCTCAAAACGAAGCGCCCGAGCATCGTGTACATCAGCGCCGCCAGAACGAAGTTCGGCAGGTGGAACCACCATTGGGCGAGGAAGGGATTCGAACTCACGGCTGTCTCACTCGTTCGTACTTGGGTTGAAGCATGTCCGCCGCCTGAAGGGAACCGGCCAAGAAAAAAGCGGGGTCCCGTGGGACCCCGCCAGTTTCGTGGATGTACCCGTGGAGGGGGTCAGTCTTTTTCTTGCAGGACCGTGCGTCCGCGCGGCTTGCGGATTTCGTCGACGAAGGCTTGCATTTCCTTCGACGGCTCCTTGCCCATGAGGCTGACCACGTAGATCACCGCGAAGCCGAGTGGCATCCCCAACAATCCGCAGTTGATGTTGTTGAGGTCGAACCATCCGACCTTGTTGGCCATCGG
>CAZQJF010000842.1:0-1516 GCA_964593735.1 uncultured Streptomycetaceae bacterium
GCACTAGTGCTCGGGATCGGAAATTCGATCCGGGTTGTGCTGGCTTAGCAAAGTCCACGGGAAGGAATCGAGGACTTGGGCGATGAGCACGTCGATGGTGTCGCGATAGGGGGTGCGCTCCCAGCGGCCGCGGTGGTCGGCGAAATCGAGGCACCAGAGGTGGACGGTGTCTCGACGGAGTCGCAGGTGCTTGACGGGTTCAGCAGACGGGCCGGACTCCACGATGACCGCTGAGCCGTGCTTCCGGGCGCGAAGGTGCTTGAGCCCGCGCTTGCGGAGAAGCGCTTGGACCTGCGCGGGATGGTGATCGTCGGCTTGGCGCGGCATGTGAGCGCCACCGCGTACTATGCAGCGGCTCTACGATTCTGGGCAGCGTCCGCCCGCCATGTCCAGCGGAACGGATGTGCTTCACAGCGATTCCAGTGATCGGCGAAGCCCTCGATGCGGGATCGCTGCTGCGCTGCATTGGTGAAATCGCCATGCTTGATGACGCGGCGGTGAAGGATGGAGAACCAGATCTCGACCTGATTCATCCAGGAGGCGTGCTTCGGCGTGTAGACGAAGTGAAAGCGTCCGGCGTGCCGTGCGTTGAAGGATCGCCAGCGCTGGGCGCGCCCGTCGTAGTGGATGTTGAGGTTGTCCCAAACGACGTAGATCTCCTTGCCCGGATATCGACTGGCCAGTTGCTCCATGAAGGACACCAGCGCATCGCCGCTACGGCTGGGCACGACTCGCGCGAACACGTTGCCGCTCTTGATGTCGAAGGCGGCCAGGAGCGACTGCGTTCCGCGGCGCTTGTACTCGAACTCGTAGCGAACGGCGGCGTCTGCAGCGACGTGGGTGGGGTGCAGTCGCTGCAGCACTTGCAAAGGCTTCTCGTCGACACAGACCACCACCGCCCCCTTCGGCGGGTGCAGGTACAGCTCGCACAGCGCGGTCGCCTTGGGCAGAAACTCGGGGTCCTCGGTGTGCAGCCATTGCTGCACGTGGTGCGGGCGCAGCTCGCTGAACCTGAGAATTCGGCCGATCTCGCTCCTGCTCAAGCGATACTGCGTTCGCGCCTCCAGCGCGTCGCCAAGCGCCTTGTAGCTCCACACGTCGCGAAACGCAGCCGGCTTGCCAGCCGGGCGCTCGCACGCCAATCGCACCAGCTGACAGCGCACGGCCAACGGGACTCGGGCCGGCCGACCCGAACGCTTCGCGTCGTCAAGGACCTCAACGCTCGGCGCTTGTGCGAAGCGGTTCTTCCACTTTCGTACCGCCCGAGCGCTCCAGCCCACCGCGCGCGCGATATCCTCGCTGCCATGCCCATGGGCCGCCAGAAGCACGATGCGCGCGCGTTGCACGTTCAGGTGCGGAGCTCGGCCACGCCGCACCAACAGCTTCAGTTTACGACGCAGCGTTCGGGAGACAGGGAGTGGTTGCGGCGAAGGTCCAGGACGCACCTACGTGAGATCGATCTCACGCTTCGTCTATTCCCGAATTCGGAACGAACTTTGGGTCCTCGGTACTAGTC
>CAZQJF010000843.1:0-1515 GCA_964593735.1 uncultured Streptomycetaceae bacterium
CCAGCGCCTGCTGCACCCCGTCGAGCACGTCATCGCCGATGGTGTGCATCCTGCTCTTGAAGCTGACGATGGCGATGCCGTCGCCCGTATGCCAGCAGCGCACGCCGTCGGTTTCGAAAATGGTCTCGCCATACCTCGCTTCCTCGCCGAGGACGCGGTCCGGAAACGGCTGGCGCCGGTAGACCGGCAGCGAGGAGCGCGGCTTGTAAGTCCGTTCCGGCGGTGAGTAGGAACCCTGGGGCGTGTGCACGCCGGTGCGCCCCGGCTCCAGCGCCCAGGACGGCAGGGGCACCCCGGCCATCGCCTTGCCCGCGCCGATGTCATCGGCGATCCGCTTCGCGACCTGCTGCCAGCCCGCCGCCTGCCAGATTTCGAACGGCCCCTGATTCCAGCCAAAGCCCCAGCGCATGGCGAGATCGACGTCGCGCGCGTTGTCGGCGATTTCGCCGAGATGGAACGCGCAATAGTGGAACGAATCACGAAATATCGACCAGAGAAACTGCGCCTGCGGGTGGCTCGCGGCATGCAACTGCGCGAAGCGTTCCGTGATATCCCGGTTCTTCAATATCTCGACGACCGAGTCGTCGGCCTTCTGCTCGGATGGACGGTAGCTCTTCGTTTTCAGATCGATAACGTGGATATCGTTACCGACCTTCTGGTATACCCCGCGCCGCGTCTTCTGGCCGAGCGCGCCCTGCGCGATCAGCTCCTTCAGCCATGCCGGCGCGTCGTAGTACCGATGCCAGGGATCGTTCGGCAGCGCCTCCTTCATGGTGTTCACGACGTGGGCAAACGTGTCGAGACCCACCACATCGGCGGTCCGGAACGTGGCGCTGCGCGGCCGGCCGACCAGCGTGCCGGTAAGCGCGTCGACCACGTCGAAGCCGAGCCCGAACTGCTGCGCGTGATGCGCCGTCGCGAGCATCGAGAACACGCCGACCCGGTTGGCGATGAAATTCGGGGTGTCCTTGGCGCGTATCACGCCCTTGCCGAGCGTGGTCACCAGGAATTTTTCGAGCTCGTCGAGTATCGTTCCTTCGGTGGCGGCCGCCGGGATCAGCTCGACGAGATGCATGTAGCGCGGCGGATTGAAGAAATGCACCCCACAGAATCTTTTCCTCGATTCACTCGGAAAAGATTCTGACAATTTGTTGATACTCAGACCCGAAGTGTTGCTCGCGAAAATCGCGTGCTCGCCGAGATGGGGCGCAACCTTCCTGTAAAGATCGGACTTCCAGTCAAGGCGCTCGGAAATCGCCTCGATGATGAGGTCGCATTCCTTCAGCCGATCGAGATGCTGGTCGTAGTTCGCCGCTTCTATCAAGTCCGCTTTCGACCTGACCGAGAGCGGACTTGGCTCGAGCTTCCTGAGGTTGTCGATCGCCTTCAGCACGTTGCCGTTGGGATCGCCGTCCTTCGCGGGGAGCTCGTAGAGGACAGCGGGGACGTTGGCGTTGACGAGGTGCGCGGCGATCTGCGCGCCCATCACGCCGGCGCCGAGCACGGCGGCCTTGC
>CAZQJF010000844.1:0-1508 GCA_964593735.1 uncultured Streptomycetaceae bacterium
GGCGCCGAACAGCACGAGCAGCAGCGGCCACATCTCCCAGAAGCGCACATACACGAGCCCCAGCGAGTCGAGGAGCAGCCACGTGCCCACGGTGATGAACACGAGCGCCCCGAACGCGCTGCCTCCCCGCGACTGCCACAGCTTCAGGACGCCGAGGGCAATGAGTCCCGCCGGCCAGTACCGGATATAGCGCTCGGCTACGGTCATGCCGAGGTTGTCGAGCGTGAAAAGAATGCCCACGAGGATGATCAGCAGCCCCATCAGGAGCTGCGGCGTGAAGCGGATACCTGGATGATCCGTCGCGTCCGTCTGCATGATCAGTTCTCCCGGACCCGGTCCGAGCGTCCCGGGAAATTGTCGAAGGCGCGCCAGACGACGCCGATGCCCGCGCCGACGATCAGCAGCGGCCACGACGTCTGGTAACCGAACCCGAAGAGGTGAAACTCGTTGAGGAGGCCCCAGCAGCCGACGTAGAGGAGCCAGGCGCCGCCGCGGCGGGATCGCGGCCGGCCGTCGCACCGGGGCGGATCCAGCAACTTCATCGCCCCGAGCGCGATGAGGAGCAGCGGCCAGTAGTGACTCGACAGCCGCACCTCCCAGATCGCGCTGCGATCGAGCAGCAGCGCGAGACCCACCAGGATGATGACGAGGCCGCCGAACACCCGGCCGCTGTCGGCCTCGCGCGCGTTGTCCTGACTGTTCATCACGTCTCCGTTGAGGACGAATGGCCAATGGTCAATGGTCAATGAGGGGCAACGAGCTGAAATCGTCCGAACGGACGACTCCGGCAACATGCCACTGATTGACCATTAGCTACTTTGCGGTGAAGAATTCGATTCTACACATTGATGGTCAGGCGCGACGGCATTCCTTGAGCGTGTGGCCGCCCCTGCGGTCTCGATCATGAGGATCATCTGCCGGTCCCGCCCTCCGATCCCCGCCGCCGCGGGTCCCGGCGGGCCACCGGACCTACGGAGACCCGCGGGACGTTGCGATCGCGATGAGATTACTGGCGATCGCGCCGAGCCCGACCCAGCGCTCGACGCCATCCGACCCGTGATAGAGACAGCGGTGTAAGCCATGGCGGCGTTTCAAGACACTGATGCGTCCCTCACAACCGACGCGCCAGCGCAGCGCGCGCCGAAACCAGCGTTGGCGTTCGTGCGCGCGCCGCGCGGCCGTTTTCTTGCCCGGCCGCGGCAGGGCCACGCGGCGCACGCCGCGTTCAGTGGCCGCGCGTTCATTCGCCGCCGAGGCGAACCCGCGATCCGCCACCGCGACATCGGGCGGGTGGCCGAAGGCGTGCGCATGGGCGTCGAGCGCGGGCGTCCACTGCGTCGAATCGGCGGGGCGCCCGTCGAGGACCTCATACGCGGTGATGATCTGGCCCTCGGCCTCTTGAATCGTCACGAGGTGGCCGAACTCCGTGGGCTTGACCAGCTTGCCTTTGCGAATCGGGGTCGTGTGCGGTTCGAACAGACTCACGACTTTGTCCGGGACGTGGGTAT
>CAZQJF010000845.1:0-1504 GCA_964593735.1 uncultured Streptomycetaceae bacterium
GAGGTTCGCGAGGACGACGATGGGCAGGACGACTCGCAGGCCCGGAGGCGCGCTGCCGGTGAGCACCGGCACGAGCCGCGCGCCGTACGCGTAGATGACGGGCATGAGGAAGCCGAGCGTGAGCGCGTGACGTGCGGCGCCCGTGTCGACCGGCGTCGCGACGTCGAAGAGCTGCTCGGCCGCGCGCAGCGTGAGCAGCCCGAGCCCCACTTTCTACGCTAGCGATCCCTCACGGCTGTCCAGGAGTCTCTGCGTTGCCGCCGCGCGCCAGCTCGAACGGCCCCTTCTTGTGGGGCAGACCCGGACGCGACGCAGGATCGCGGGTCCAAACAGATCGTGGGCCGCACTTTTGTGGTCGTGATGACGATTGGGCAACGATCTGCCAGTAACCCTTGTGGCTTGGCGAATCGGGAGGACACTGATGTCCCCTGTCCGCCGGACCCGATGCACGCCGAGCTTCAGTGCCGGCGAGGTGCTCAGTGGCTCCCCCGGGACCGTTTCTCGCTCACCCGCAACGAAAGAAAAAGGGAGAAACCCATGTCTACCGATCAGAACAAGGTGGTGCAGGCACTCAGGCATCCAGCCCGATTCCTCAGCATCTTCGCCCTCGTGCTCTCGGCAGCGCTCCTCGGCAACGCCGGGACGGCCGCGGCGGCCAACCCGCTCCTGTGCTTCGACGGCACGACGGACACCGCGAACGGCGAGACCGACGGCGTGATCTACGGCGGCCTCTGCACCCTCAACCCGAGCGGCACCGGCGCGACCCTCGACAACTCGGTCGCGGTCGGCTCCGGCGACTACTCGGGCGTGTACTTCGCGACCTCCAGCCTCAGCGGCAAGCTGCTTTCGCAAGTCAGCGATCTTTCGTTCACCTACACCGGCACGCCGACGGCGGGATCGCCGCGGATCAGCCTGCCGATCGACGCCGACGCTAATGGCACGACCGATTTCTACGCGTTCATCAGCGCCTTCCACTGCAACGACGGCGCGGGCCTCGTGGATCCGCTGAACGACACGACGTGCACGATCTTCTACACGGACGGGCCCGTTGCCGGCTACGTGAACTGGGCGGCGTTCGTGGCGGCACATTCGACCTGGAGGGTCGGCAGCTCGGTGCCGTTCATCATCGCCGACGATGCCGGCTTCTGGACCGTGGACAACGTGCACCTTGGTGCAGCGCTCGCTGTTACCACGGGCAAGGATGAGTGCAAGAAGGGCGGCTGGGCAGACATGACCCGCGCCGACGGCTCGTCCTTCAAGAACCAGGGCGACTGCATCCAATACGTCAACACCGGTAAGTAGCGACCGGGCGCGAAGCGCGCACTAGCGCAGACCTACGGAGGGCTCCCCGTTCGCGGGGAGCCCTTGCTCCTCGAATAGGACGTTGTAGTTGGTTGTAGTTGGCGTTCGAAGACACGTTCCGGCCAGCCGGTCCGCCGTCGTCGCGCCCGAAGCTCAGCATCGCGAGGCCGGCGAGCACGAAGCCGGTCTGGTACGTGCTGTG
>CAZQJF010000846.1:0-1504 GCA_964593735.1 uncultured Streptomycetaceae bacterium
CGCGCCTGCGGTGCTACGCTCAGCGCGAACGGCGAATTTCAACGAACTCCTAAGGGGCCGTAGAAAAATAATCCGTACGATTGACGCATAAAATCGTCGCGTACGGACGACGCTCGACAACACACATTATTTTCCTGCAGCCCCTAAGTGCAACATAATGCCGCTCGAGCCGCGAAGAATGAGGGGGGTTGGTGTGGTCGTTCATTGAATCGTGCGCGCGCGGGCAACTTCCTGTTGCCGATTGCAGCCCGGTATATCAGTTCGCGGTCATCGTGTTGTTGCTGCCAATCGCGATAGCGGTTCTCATCTGGCTCATTCGTCAGCGGGTCGACTCGGAACCCGCTGCGACGCCAGGGCTGAAGAAACAACCGGTACGCCTTCGAGGTCGATAAGGAGAGGTTCCCATGGCAAGACTGCCTCTGGCAAGCCGGGAGAGCATTCCCGAAAACCAGCGCGCCGCTTTCGACGAGCTCGTGAAGGCCCACGGATCGGTACCCAAGTACGGTCCCGGTTCCGTCATGATCCACGTCCCCAAGGCGGCCCAGCTTCTCACTGCCGTGAACAGGCATCTGCGGAACGAGTCCACGCTGCCGAAAAAACTGCAGGAGCTCGCGATGCTGGTCACCGCACGCGAGCTGGATTGTCAGTACATCTGGAACGCGCACGCGGCGTCAGCTCGCGAAAGCGGCGTCAGCCACGCGACGGTGGACGCGCTGAGAGACCGCAGGGAGCTGCCGAAGCTCGCCGATGACGAGAGCGCCGTGGTGCGCTACGGGCAGGAATTCTTCCGCACCCGGCGCGTAAGCAGAGGCGCATTCCAGGCAGTGCTGGAGCGGCTGGGAACGCAGGGCGCGGTCGAGCTGGGTCTCGTCATGGGCAACTACAGCCTGCTGGCGTTGCTCGTGAACTCTTTCGATGTCGACCTGCCGCCGGACAGAAAGGAACCGCTCTTACCCGTTGGGTGAATGGTGAAGGCTGGGGGTAACTGATTGCAGGCCGTTCATATTTCGACTCCGCTTCGCTACGCTCAATACGAACGGCTCTCCGCGCGATTTTCAACAGACTGTTAGGTCATCCTTCCGCCTTCATCCTTCATCCTTCATCTTCACCCTTCCGCCTTCATTCTTGCTGTTGCGCCAAGCGCCTTTTCCACTCTCGGCTTGACCTCGCCGATCATCAGTTCCATCGAGCGCATCGCCGCCTTGTGCGGCGTATTGCCGACCTTGAACGAAAAGCACACGTGCACGGGCCTGGCCGCGCGGATCTCGGCGACGAGTTTCTCGGCGACCGTCTCGACATCGCCGATCGGCAGGTTGTCGTGGATGGTCTCGAGCGATGGCTCGTTGGGGAACGGCACATCGACCAGTACGGTGCCTTGCATGACCTCCTTCCGGCGCCTGAGGCTCGACGCGAGCCGCGTCTGGTAGCGCGCGTTCTCGGCAAAGCGCATCCCCTCCTCGCGGCTGTCGGTGATGCAGGCGAAGCGGTTGACGGTGATATGCGC